>CALBTN010000287.1 GCA_937967345.1 uncultured Rubrivivax sp.
CGCAGCCTGCTGGCCAATGCCAGCCACGAGCTGCGTTCGCCGCTGGCGCGGCTGAAGATGGCGGTGGCGTTGCTCGAGGACGCACCGGCCGCGCAGCGCCCGGATCTGCAGCGCGAGATCGACGCCAACATCGGCGAGCTCGACACCCTGGTCGACGAGGTGCTGCTGGCCAGCCGGCTGGACGCCGGCGCGGCCACGCTGCGCCGCGACCGCGTCGACCTGCTGGCGCTGGCCGCCGAGGAGGCCGCGCGCGTGCAGGCCGAGGCCGCGGGCGACGCGCTGCAGCTGCAAGGCGACGAGCGCTTGCTGCGCCGCGCGCTGCGCAACCTGCTGGAAAACGCGCAACGCCATGGTGCCGGGGCGATCGGCGTGCAACTGCGCCGCACAGCCGACGGCCAGGCCGAAGTCAGCGTGTGCGACCGCGGCCCCGGCGTGGCCGAGGCCTACCGCGAGCGCATCTTCGAGGCCTTCTTCCGCGCCCCCGGCCACGCCGAACACGACGGCGGCGTCGGCCTCGGCCTGGCGCTGGTGCGGCAGATCGCCGCGGCGCACGGCGGCAGCGTGTGCTGCGATGCGCGCGAAGGCGGCGGCAGCTGCTTCCGCCTGCGGCTGCCGCTGGCGGCGCCAGCGTAAGCTTCGGCCCATGGCCAGCCGCAAGAACCCGACCCCCACCCCGACCCCGACCGCGATCGCGCCCGAGCCCGGCCGAGCGAGCGCGCACTCGACAAGGGGCTCATCCAGCCGCGCATCAACTCGCTCGCCAAGACTGGCCGCGGCCAGGGCCACCGCGCCGGCAGCCGCGCGGCGCACCCGCCAGCGGCTGGATCTGGTGCTGTTTGGCGCCACCGGCTACACCGGCCGCCAGGCGGTGCGCGCGCTGCTCGAGCAGCGCCCCGACGCGCACTGGGGCGTGGCCGCGCGCGATGGCCAACGGCTGCAAGCGCTGGTCGACGAGCTCGTGCCTGCCGCTGCGCGCGCGCCGCGGCTGATCGTTGCCGATGCATACGACGCCGCTTCGCTGTCGGCGATGGCGGCGCAGACCCGGGTGCTGATCAACCTGGCCGGCCCCTACCACGCCAGCGGCGACGCGGTGGTCGCCGCGTGCATCGGCGCCGGCACCCACTACCTGGACTTGAGCGGCGAGACCTTCTGGCTGCAGCGCCTGGTGCGCCAGCAGCACGACGCCGCGAGCGATGCCGGCGTGAAGATCATCCCCTGCGCCGGCTACGAGGCTTTGCCCTTCGATCTGGCCACGCTGTGGGCCGCGCACCAGTTGCGCGACCATGCCGGCGAAGCCTGCGCCGGCGTGACGATCGCGATGCGGCTGACCGGCGCGCCGCTGCGCCACCCGCGCGATGCGCTCAGCGGCGGCACCGCGGCGACGGTCACCGAGCTGCTGGCGCACGACCACAGCGGCTGCATCGGCGACATGGCTTGCCTGCTGCCGCCCGGCGCCCGCGGCGCGAAGGCCGTGGCCGAGCGCAACGCGCTGGGCTGGCTGCCGCGCTATGACGCGCGGCTGCGCGCCGTGCTCGGCCCGGCGCTGCCGGGGCCGTTCATCAACCCGCCGGTGGTGTTGCGCGGCGTCGCGCTGCTCGACGACGCCACGCTGTTCTCGCCGCGCTTTCGCTACCGCGAAGGCACCGACATGCGCAGCGTGCTGCCCGGCGCGCAGCTGCTGCCGCAGCGCGCGTCGCTGGCCTTGCAGTGGGCCGGCGCGGCGGCGCTGGCCGCGCCGCTGGCCCAGCTGCGCGCGACGCTCGCCGGGCCGCTGCAGTTCCAGCGCGGCTTGCTTGGCGCGTGGCTGCGGCGCGTGTCGCCGCGGCCCGGCAGCGGCCCGCGCGCGGCGGCGCTGGAGGCCATCGGCTACGAGCTCGAGGTGCTCGCGCGCGGCGTGCGCGGTGCGCGCTTTCGTGGCCTGGTCAGCGCCGACGGCCATCCCGGCTACCGCTCGACGCCGCGCATGGTGGTGTGCGCCGGGCTTGGCCTGGCCGACGGCAGCCTGGGGCGCACGCCGCACTGCGGCATCGTGCCGCCGGCCGCGGCGCTGGGCATCGAGGCAGTGGCCGCGCTCGGCGCGGCCGGTGTCGGCTTCAAGCCGGCGGCGTCGCCGCGCGCGTCGCCGCCGGCGGCGGCGCGGCGGGTGGTGTCGTGGGCCGGGCGCGCCGCCGCTGGCGCCGCAACACCAGCCACAGCAGGGCCGATAGCGCCAGCGCCGCCAGCGCCAGCCCGGCGCTGCTGGCCGCCCAAAAGCCGCTGGCGCCGCGCAGCGCGGGCGGCGCCAGACCCATCGCGTCGAAGGCCAGCAGGTAGCCGCCGCCCAGCCCCACGCCCCACATCGATGCCGCGAAGATGAACATCGGCAAGGTCGCGATGCGGTACGCGCGCAGCACGAACGCGGCGATGCACTGCGCGGCGTCGGCGGTGTGGAACAGCGCCACCCAGGCCAGCAGCGGCAGCGCCGCGGCGATGACCGCGGCATCGCCGGTGTAAAGCCGCACGATGCTGCCGCGCAACGCGTACACCAGCGCGCCCACCGCCAGCGCCGCGGCCAGGCCGATCTGCAGCCCGTGCCAGCCGATGCGCTGCGCGCCGGCCAGGTCGCGCGCGCCCACGCGCTGTGCCACCAGCGTGGCGGTGGCGTTGGCCAGCGCCAGCGGCAGCATGAACAGGATCGACACCAGATTGGCCGCGAGCTGGTGGCCCGCCACCGTCGTGGCGCCCAGGCGCGCGATGAAGATCGCCATGAACGAAAAGCCGGTCACCTCGATCAGGATCGACGCGCCCATCGGCAACCCCAGCCGCAGCTGCGCGCCGATCGCGCGGTCGGGCGGGCGCAGCCGCGTGCCCAGCGCGAACGGCGCGTAAAAGCCGTCGCGGCGCAGCAGCCACGCCGCCACCAGCACTTGCAGCCACATCGCCACCGCCGTGGCAATGCCGCAGCCGAGCACGCCCAGGCTGGGCAAGCCCAGCGGCGGCAGGCCGAACACCAGCGCCGCCGACAGCGGCAGCTTCAACCCCAGGCCGGCAAGCTGGATCGCCATCACCGCCTTGGGCCGCGACACCGCGATGTTGAAGCCGCGGTAGGCGGCGAACAGCAGCGCCGCCGGCAGCGCGAAGGCCAGCGCCATCAGGTAGCTGCGCACCTTGGCCTCGACCTCGGGCGCCGAGCGCGACAGCGCCAGGAACGGCCACGGAAACGCCAGCAGCGTGCTGCCCAGCAGCGCCAGGCCCAGCGCGACCCACACCGCCTGGTGCAGCTGGTGGCCGGCCTCGTGCAACTGGCCGGCGCCGAAGAACTGGCCGACGATCGGCCCGGCCGCCACCACCACGCCCATGAAGCCGACGAACACCGTGATGTAGGCGGCCGAGCCCACCGCCAGCGCCGCCAGGTCCAGCG
Source organism: uncultured Rubrivivax sp. (assembly GCA_937967345.1). Lineage (GTDB taxonomy): Bacteria > Pseudomonadota > Gammaproteobacteria > Burkholderiales > Burkholderiaceae_C > Rubrivivax. The sequence goes on from CALBTN010000287.1 coordinate 3,401, forward strand.
CCGCGTAGCGCGCCACCAGCACCGTGTCGACGGTGCTGAAGGCGATCACCGCCAGCTGCGCGATGAACACCGGCCAGGCCAGCGGTGCGATGCGCGCGGCCGAGTCGCGCCAGCCCGCGCCTGCGCCCGGCGCGGCCGGCTCGGGCCCGGTGCTCAAGCGGGGGCCCCGGGCACGCGGGCAGTGCGCCGGCCGCGCCGCGTGGCCGGCGGCTGGCGGGTGATCAAGGCTGCAGCCGCGCCGCCAGCTCGCGCAGCCGCTCGATGCCGGGCTCCTTGCGCGGCCAGACCAGTTCGACGCCATCGCCGGCGTGGCGCGGCAGCACGTGCAGGTGCAGGTGCGGCACGGTCTGCCAGCCGGCCGGGCGGTTGGCCTGCAGCACGGTGATGCCCTCGGGCGCGAACGCCGCCTGCACCGCGATGGCGATGCGCCGCGCCGCGCGCATCAACGCCGCGGCTTCAGCGTCGCTGCAGTCCATCAGCGTCTCGCGCGGCGCGTTGGTGGCGACGATGACGTGGCCGTCGTTGACCTGGCCGGCGTCCATGAAGGCGAACACGTGCTCGTCCTCGAAGACCTTGGCGCAGGGCAGTTCGCCGGACAGCAGCTTTTCAAAGAGGGTGCTCATGGACGGGCGCAGAAAGCTTGGCATGTGGTTGCCGCGTTTGTACTCCAGCACAAGGGGTGCGGGTCGGCCTGGGCCACGTGCCCTGCACAGCGACCGCGCGGAGCGCGCGACCCTTGGTGGGGGCGGCTTGCCGCCCCCACCAAGGGTCTTGCGGTTCATCCCCACGGGCGTGGGGAACACTTCTCGTCGACCAGGTGCGAAGCCGAGTCGGTCGGTTCATCCCCACGGGCGTGGGGAACACTGTTCGACGCGCTGGCCG
>CALBTN010000288.1 GCA_937967345.1 uncultured Rubrivivax sp.
TTCGGCGTGGGTGGCGGCGGAGTCTTCGTCGCTGGTGTCGTTGTAGGTGTTGCCCGGGTTGAGCCGCAGGCCGACCCGTCCCGGCCCGATCGCCTCGCTCATCGCCTGCAGGCATTCGAAGGCGAAACGTGCGCGCTTGGCGGCGCTGCCGCCGTAGGCATCGCTGCGCCGGTTGGTGCCCGACGACAGGAACTGCATCGGCAAATAGCCGCTGGTGCCATGCAGCTCGACACCGTCGAAACCTGCGCGGCGCGCCGCCAGCGCGGCGCGGCGGTGCTCGTCGACCACCGCGGCGACCTCGGCGGTGGCCAGTTCGCGCGGCTCGTCGAAGGGCTGCATGCCGGCGCTGTCGGTGAACACCTCGCCCGCCGCGCGCAGCGCCGACGGTGCCACCGTCTCGACCCCGGCGGGCTTGATGTGGCGGCTGCCGATGCGCCCGGCGTGCATCAGCTGCAGCACGATCAGGCCGCCGCGCGCGTGCACCGCATCGGTCACGCGCTTCCAGCCGGCCACCTGCGCGTCGGTCTCGATGACCGGCTCGCGGCAGTAAGCCACGCCGGTCAGGCTGGGCGAAGTGCCTTCGGTGACGATCAAGCCGGCGTCGGCGCGCTGCGCGTAGTAGCGCACCATCAGCTCGTTGGGCGTGCCGTCGGGCTCGGCGCGGTTGCGCGTCATCGGCGCCATGACGATGCGGTTGGCCAGCTTCAGCTCGCCCAGCGCCACGGGTTGCAGCAGCTTCATGGCTTCAGCGCACCCGCATCTTCGGCGCCGGCGTGCCGCGGCGGATCGTCTTCAGGAATTGCTCCAGCGGCGCCGGTGCCGCCACCTGCGGCAGGCTGTCCTTGTCGGGACGCGCGGCCCAGAACTCCTTCCAGCTCGGGAACAGCTCGTGGAACGTGCCGTGGTAGGGCTCGCGCCCCGGCCAGCGCATCTTCATGTCGCCGATCGGCGGCTTGTTCAGGTCGCTGGCGTACCAGTAGCACGGCAACCGGCGGCGGAAATACCACTGGCCGCCGATGCGCTCGTAGTCGTCCCAGTACAGCATCTGCATGATCACCCACTCGGCGCCGCACTCGTGCTCGTTCTTGCTGTAGACGACGCCGGTGGCGTGGTCGCGATCGACGAACTCGATGATGTGCTGGCCCAGGTGGTGCGAGGTGCCGGTGAACTGGTCGCGCAGCGTCTGGTCCTGCCAGGCCTTGAAGTGCTCGCGCCCGACCTTGTCCTTGCCGACACGGATGTCGGGGGCGAACAGGTTGACGTGCGCATCCATGTCGCGCATGTCCAGCGACAGCGAATACTTGCCCGCGAGCTGGCGGATCGCGTCGATCGACTCGAGGCGGTCGATGCGCTCTTCGAGCGTGGCGGGCCAACCAGTCGGGGTGGCCGGCGTGGCCGGCGTCACAGCGCGGTCACCAGCACCGCCGAGCGCCCGCCGTCCACCGGCAGCGCAGCGCCGGTGATGTAGCTGGCCTCGTCGCTGGCGAGGAACAGGATCGCCGCGGCAAGTTCATCGCTTTGGCCGACGCGGCCCATCGGGATGAGCCGCTCGGTGCCCTTGCGCGAATTCTCGTCGGCCAGCATGCCGGCGGTGGCCGGGGTCTCGACCACGGCCGGGATCACCACGTTGACGCGGATGCCCTGCGCCGCGCCCTCAGCGGCGGCCGCGCGCGAGAAATTGATGATCGCCGCCTTGGCCGCCGAGTAGCCCGACATCCACGCCGTGCCCAGCGTGCCGCAGATCGAGCTCAGGTTGACGATCGCGCCGCCTTTTTGCGTGTTCGCCTGCATCAGCTTCATCGCCGTGCGCGTGCCCCAGAAGGTGCCGTCGACCGAGGTGGTGAAGTTGGCGTGCCAGTCGGCGGTGCTGGTGTCGGCCAGCGCGCCCCAGGTGTAGGCCATCGCGTTGTTGACCAGGATGTCGAGCTTGCCGTGGCGGCGCGCCGCATCCTCGATCGCGCCGACGATCTGCGCCTCGACGCCGACGTCGGCCTGCACGCCTTCCGCCTTGCCGCCGGCTGCAGCGATTGCCGCGACCACCGCATCCAGCGGCTCCTTGCGCCGGCCGCAGATCACCACCGTGGCGCCCTCGGCGGCGAAGCGCTTGGCCGTGGCCTCGCCGATGCCGCTGCCGCCGCCGGTGACGAAGGCCACCTTGCCTTGCAAACGTCCTGCCATGTTCTAAGCCTCTTTCGATCAGATGAATGCGCTGCCGCCGTTGACGGCCAGGTTCTGGCCGGTGACGAAGCCGGCGTCCTCGCTGGCCAGGAACACTGCCACGCGCGCGATGTCCTCGGGCTCGGCCATGCGGCCCATCGGCACGCCCTTGATGATCGCCTGCGCCCACTCGTCGGGGATGCCTTGCATCATCGGCGTGTTGGTCGGCCCGGGCACCAGCGTGTTGACGCGGATGCCGCTGGGCGCCAGCTCCTTGGCCATGCTGCGCGTCAGGCCCATCAGCGCCGCCTTGCTCGCGCAGTAGTGCGCCGGGCCGTCGCCGCTGACCGCGGCGGTGCTGGCGATGTTGATCACCGTGCCCTTCGTGCCCTTGGCCTGCATCGCGCGCACCGCGGCGCGCGCGCAGTGGAAGGCGCCGGTGAGGTTGACGCCGATGACGCGCGCCCAGGTCGCATCGGGGATGTCGGCAAAGGCGTCGACCGAGCCGACGCCGGCGTTGTTGACCAGCACGTCGACGTGGCCGAACTTGGCCAGCGCCTGCTCGAAGGCGCCGTCGACCGCGGCGCTGTCGGCGATGTCGACGTTCAGCGCCAGGCCGCTCGCGCTGCCCAGCGACTCCTGCGCGGCGGCGGCGTTGACGTCGATGGCGATCACGGTGGCGCCCTCGGCGGCGAAGGCGCGCGCGATCGCGCGCCCCATGCCCTGGCCAGCCCCGGTGACCACGGCGACCTTGTCCTTCAGTCTCATGTGCGTCCTGCTCCTGTGCAAACGGGCCCGCGCGCGGGGCCGAACGGCTCAGGGTAGGAC
>CALBTN010000289.1 GCA_937967345.1 uncultured Rubrivivax sp.
GGATGGGGGCATCTTGGGGGCACATGAGTCGAATGCCTTCGAGCGTCTTCAAGCATCCATGCGGGTTGGCAGCGATCTTCTGGATGACGCTCCCTCCGCCAGCCGGCAGGCATCAAACCCAGTCCGCGGCAAGCCGTGCAAGGCTGCCCGGTTACCCAGCCAAGGACCGCGCAACGGCGCTGTAGCGGCCGCCGACCGATCGCGCCAGCACCTGCCCGGTGGATCGCCAGCACACCGGCGCGACACCGACGCAGTCGAGCCCCTTGGCCTTGCGCCCGAGGGTCACGTGCGGCACGAAGGGGCGGCGATCGCATGGCAGCGCGGCAGCCTGCAACGACGCGACAAGCCGCGCTTGCAGGTCGATCAGCACATCGGGAACCGTCGATGGCCGCAACACCACGGTGCCGCCGTTCCAGAGCTCGAAACGGTCCAGCACCAGTGCGACATCGAAGCTCGGCAGGGTCGTTGCGCTGCGAACCGCATCGAGCCGGCCAGCCGGCACCGCGCCGATGAACGCCAGCGTCAGATGCAAGTCCGCAGCGGCCACACGCCTGGCAGCTGCGGGCCAGTGCAGCCCGCGCTGCCGCTCAGCCAGTGCCGCACGCGATCGCGCGCAAGGCCACAGCGCCACGAACAAGCGCAGCGCGGGTGGGTCAAGCGGCATACGGCTGCTCGCGGCACGGCCGCTGCCGATCGCGCGGGAATGCAAAGCGAGTGCCCAGGCTCGTCGGCTCCACGAGCGTGCGGGCGTCCCCGTCCGGTTGGCGCTCGAGCCGGCTGCGCAGCGCCGGCTTCGAGCGCAGGGCACGCGGTGCGCGGCTGAACGCCGGCTGCCGGTCGCCGAGGGATACGCGCCGCAGCGGCATCGGGCGTGCTCGGCAGGCGCGAACTGCACGGCCCAGGTTCAACGGGTCACCTTGAAGTTGCGCTCCTTGACCAGCCGCGCCCAGCGCTCGGCGTCTTCGGCGATGACTTGCGCGAACTGCTCGGGGCTGCTGCCCACCGGCTCGTAGTCGATCTTGAGCAGTTGCTCGCGTACCTCGGGCGTGGCCAGCAACTCGAGCAGTTCGGCGTTGAGCCGCTTGACGATCGCTGGCGGCGTGCCGGCCGGCGCCAGCAGGCCGGCCCAGGTGCTGAAGGTCATGCCCTCGAGGCCCGCCTCCTCGGCGGTGGGCACGCCAGGCAGCGCTGGCGAACGCTTCGGCGACAGCACGGCCAGCGCCTTGATCCTGCCGCTGCGGATCAGCTGCAGACCGACAAAGGGGTCGACCGACACGTCGGCCTCGCCGCCGACCACCGCCTGCAACTGCGGGTCAGTGCCCTTGTAGGCCACCACCACCATGTCGGTCGCGCCGATGGTGGCCTTCAGCTGCTCGCCGATCAGGCTGATCATGCTGCTGCCGCCCGCGTAGTTCAGCGCCTTGCCGGGTTTGCGCGCGAGCGCGACGAACTCCTGCACGCTGGCCACGCCCAGCCCCGGGTTGACCACCAGCACCAGCCCGATGTTCGCCAACAGGCTGATCGGCGCGAAGCTGGCCAACGGCTCGTAGCCAGCCTTGTAAAGCGCCGGGCTGAGCACCTGCGCGCCGGCGGTGTTCATCAGCAGCGTGTAGCCGTCGGGGGCGGCGCGTGCGACCTCGGCGCTGCCGATGATGCCGTTGGCGCCGGCCTTGTTGTCGACCACGACCGGCTGCTTCAGCACCTCGGCCAGGCGCTGCGCGAACAGTCGCGCCACCACGTCGGTGGCACCACCGGGCGCAAAGGGCACCACCATGCGGATCGAACGGCTCGGCCACTCACCGGCCTGGGCCAGGGCGCGCGGCGCGAGCATGGCGGCGGTGCTGGCAACGACAAGACGGCGGCGTTGAATCGGCGGCGACTGGGGCATGGCACTCGAGCCTGCGAAGTTGCAAGCGCGTCAAGCATAGGACGAGGCCAGGGTGCCAGGCCAGTTTGTTTGCCCAGGGGCGGCCGCAGGGGTCGGCTACCGCAGCCGCGCTGAGCACAGTTGCTGGTAAAGCTCGAGGTAGCGCCGGGCCGGGCCACCCCAGGACAGATCCTCGTCCATGCCGGTGCGCTGCAGCTCGGCCCAGGCGGCGGGTTGGCGAAAGCGCTCGATCGCGCGCGCGATCGAGCGCTGCAGCGCGGCGGGCTCGGCCTGGTCGAAGACGAAGCCGTTGCCCTGCGCATCGTCGGCTTCGCGCACCGTGTCGGCCAGCCCGCCGACGCGGCGCACGAGCGGCACCGTGCCGTAGCGCAGGCCGTACATCTGGGTCAGCCCGCAGGGCTCGAAGCGCGACGGCACGACGATCATGTCGGCGCCAGCGATCAGCCGATGCGCGCCCGCCTCGTCGTAGCCCAGCAGCACGCCCACGCTTGCCGGATGCGCTTGGGCAGCCGCGGCGAAGGCGGCCTGCAGCGCGGCGTCGCCAGTGCCCTGCACCACCAGTTGGCCGCCCAGGCGCACGATCTCGGGCAGCACCGCCAGCACCAGGTCCAGGCCCTTTTGCGGCGTCAGCCGCGACACCACGGCCAGCAGCGGCGCATCGGCGCGCGGGGTCAGCCCGAAGCGCTGCTGCAGCGCGGCCTTGCACTGCGCCTTGCCGGCCATCGCGCCGCCGCTGTAGGTCTGCGCCAGCGCCGGGTCGGTGGCCGGGTTCCACACCTGGGTGTCGATGCCGTTGAGGATGCCCACGACATCGGCGCCGCGGCTGCGAATCACGCCTTCCAGGCCGACGCCGAACTGCGGCGTGGCGATCTCGCGCGCGTAGCTCGGGCTGACGGTGGTGACGCGGTCGGCGAACTTCAGCCCCGCCTTCATGAACGACAGCTGGCCGTGGAACTCGAGCGCCGCCGGCGACATGTAGCGCGACGACAGCCCCAGCAGCGCCCGGTCGTCTTGCGCGAACAGCCCCTGGTAGGCCAGGTTGTGCACGGTGAACACCGACGCCGCGCTGCCGGCCGGGTGCGCGTGCAGGTAGGCGCAGGCCAGCGCCGCATGCCAGTCGTGCGTGTGCAGCACATCGGGCGCCCAATCGGGGTCGAGCCCGCCTTGGGCCAGTTGCGCCGCGACCCAGCCGAGCAGGCCGAAGCGCTGCAGGTTGTCGGGCCACTCGAAGCCGTCGTCGTTCTGGTACGGGCCGCCGCCGCGTGCGTACAGGAAGGGTGCGTCGATCAGGTACACCGGCAGTTGCGTGTCAGGCATGCGCGCGCGCAGCAGCGCCACCTGCGCGGCGCCGAAGGCCGGGCCGATCTGCGCCAGCCGCTGCGCCTGCGTCAGCGCGCCCAGGATCGCCGGCAACCCCGGCAGCAGCAGCCGCACGTCGGCGCCCTGGGCGCTCAAGGCCTGCGGCAGCGCGCCCAGCACGTCGGCCAGGCCGCCGGTCTTGAGCAGCGGGTAGACCTCGGCGCCGACTTGCAGGACCTTCATGCGCTCGCTTCCACGACCGCGTCAGCGCAACGCGTCGACCATCGCCTGCGTCACCAGCGTGACGCCGTTGGCGGTGCGGTGGAAGCGCCGCGCGTCCTCGGCGGCGTCTTCGCCGATGACCAGGCCGTCGGGCAACTCGACGCCGCGATCGACGATGACCCGGTGCAGCCGCACGCCGCGGCCGACTTCGACGTGCGGCAGCAGCACCGACCAGTTGACGCTGGCATGCGAATGCACCCGCACGCTGGAAAACAGCACCGAGCGGAACACCGCGCCCGAGATGATGCACCCGCCCGAGGTCAGCGACTCGATCGCCAGGCCGCGGCGGTCGTCCTGGTTGTGCACGAACTTGGCCGGCGGCAGCTGCGGCTGGTAGGTCAGGATCGGCCAGCGCGTGTCGTACATGTTCAGCAGCGGGTCGGTGGCCGTCAGGTCGATGTTGGCGTCCCAGTAGGCGTCGATCGTGCCCACGTCGCGCCAGTACGGTTCCTGCCCCGGCTTGGTGCCCACACAGCTCAACGAGAACGGATGCGCCAGCGCGTTGCCCTCGCGCACCACGCGCGGGATGATGTCCTTGCCGAAGTCGTGGCTCGAGCCGGCATCGGCCATGTCGCGCTCGAGCTGCGCATACAGGAACTTCGCGTCGAACACGTAGATGCCCATGCTGGCCAGCGCAAGCTCGGGCTTGCCCGGCATGGGCGGCGGGTCGGCCGGCTTTTCGACGAAATCGACGATGCGCCGCTGCTCGTCCACCGCCATCACGCCAAACGCGCTGGCCTCGGCCTTGGGCACCTCGATGCAGGCCACGGTGCAGGGCCGCCCGTGCGCCGCGTGGTCGGCCAGCATCAGCGCGTAGTTCATCTTGTAGACGTGGTCGCCGGCCAGCACCACCACGTAGTCGGCCTCGTAGCCGTCGAGGATGTCCTGGTTTTGCGACACCGCGTCGGCGGTGCCGCGGTACCAGCTCTCCTCGTTCACGCGCTGCTGCGCCGGCAGCAGGTCGACGAACTCGTTCATCTCGGTCTTCAAGAAGGCCCAGCCGCGCTGCAGGTGGCGCAGCAGGCTGTGGCTCTTGTACTGCGTGATCACGCCGATGCGGCGGATGCCGGAGTTCAGGCAGTTGCTCAGCGCGAAATCGATGATGCGGAACTTGCCGCCGAAGTACACCGCCGGCTTGGCGCGGGTGTCGGTCAGGTTGTGCAGCCGGCTGCCGCGCCCGCCCGCCAGCACCAGCGCCACCGTGCGCTTGGGCAGATCGAGGGCTTGCGCCAGGTAGTTCGAGTTCATCGTCTGCGCTCCGTGGTTGTCGGCGGTGCCAAGCCGGCCGCGCAGTATTGTCGAGCACGCCGGCCCGCGCAGGCCCGCCTTGCGCGGCTTCGGGCTGGACAGCGGCGATACTGCGCGTGCGTCGCGGCCGCGCGCGGCCTGCCTACGTTTTCGACAATGAACAACACCAACACCGACACCCTGGCCAGCGAACTGGACCGACAACTGCTCGCGCATGTGGGCGTCGCACCGGCGGCCGGCACCCACGCCGACCTGATGGCCGCGCTGGCCGAAGCCGCGCGCCAGCGGCTGTCGCAGCGCTGGGTGGCCACGCAGGCGGCGCAGCGCGGCGCGCGGCGCGTGTACTACCTGTCGATGGAATTCCTGATGGGCCGCACGCTGGGCAACGCGCTGGCCGCGCTCGAGCTGCAAGGCCCGGCCGCCGAGGCACTGGCGCAACGCGCGTGCCGGTTCGAGGACGTCGAGCAGCAAGAGGCCGATGCCGCTTTGGGCAACGGCGGCCTGGGCCGGCTGGCAGCGTGTTTTCTGGACTCGATGGCCACGCTCGAGCTGCCCAGCTTCGGCTACGGCATCCGTTACGAGTACGGCATGTTCGCGCAGCACATCGTCGACGGCCGCCAGGTCGAGCAGCCCGACCCGTGGCTGGGCGACGGCTCGCCGTGGGAGTTCCCGCGCCGCGGCGTGCACTATCCGGTGCGCTTCGGCGGGCACGTCGACCGCAGCCGGGCACGGCCGCGCTGGGTTTGCGCCGCCGAGGTCAGCGCCAAGGCCTTCGACATGGTGGTGCCCGGCCACGGCAGCGACAAGGTCAGCACGCTGCGGCTGTGGAAGGCCGCAGCGCCCGCGCACATCGACCTGCACGCCTTCAACAGCGGCGACTACGCGCGCGCCGCCGAGGTGAAGAACGAGTTCGAGAACATCTCGTGGGTGCTGTACCCGAACGACAGCACGCCGGCCGGGCGCGAGCTGCGGCTGCGCC
>CALBTN010000290.1 GCA_937967345.1 uncultured Rubrivivax sp.
CCACCGAGCGGTAGTCGGCCGCTCCGCTGCCGTCGAGTTCGATGGTGTGGTGCTGCTCGCCGTCGAGCATGGTCTTGAAGACGATCTCGCGCGTCTCTTCGGGCGTGAAGGGCTTCAGCGGCAGGCGCGCATTGCCGAAGGCGGCCGGGTCGAGCGCGGCCAGGTCCTTGAACTCGCGGTGGAAGCGCCGTGCGAGCTTCGGCAACGCGATGTCGAGCGCCGCGAGGTCCTTGGCCGGGTTGCCGCTGTCGACCTCGACGATCAGCGAGTCGTCGCGCTGGGCGCCGCCGGCATTGCCCATCGGCTTGTGCTCGAAGCTCACGCCTTCGCTTTGGATCGATTCGACGAAGTCCATGAAGGCCGGCGTGCCCATCACCGACACCGTCTCGGCCTGGCCAGACCCGAAGTACATGCGGCGCAGCCCGCGGCCCAGCGTCTGCTCGGGCAGGATGTTGCTTTGCGCGGCATAGGCGCGCAGGCCGACGATGGTGGTGACGTTGCGCACGTCCCAGCCTTCTTTGAGCATCAGCACCGAGACGATGGCCTTGTAGGGCGAGCCCCAGGTGTCGATCTGGTTCGACTGCTTGCGCAGGCGTTCGAGCTCTTCCTGGTTCTTGCCCGATGCGGCCTCGGAGATCTCGCCGTTGTTCTTGGTGTGGATCACCAGCACCGCGCCGGCCAGCTCGGGCGCGATGCGTTCCAGGTGCGCGCCGACCTCGTCGCAGTTGCGCGTGTCGTCGACCATCACGAACAGCACCGCCTTCTTGCCCAGGCGCTCGTGCTCGGCATGGCTCTTGCGCCACTCTTCGACGCCGAGCTGCAGGTAGTCGGCGTACTTCTCGCAGAAGATCGCACTCTTGGCCTCGTGCAGCCGCGCACGGCTGGCCTTGTCGGGCAGCACCGGGTGCTTGACCACGTTCTGGTGGATCGCCTCGACCAGCGGGTAGTCGCTGACGGTCTGCACGAAGATCGCGCCGTTGTTGCGGCGCGGCGTCGCCGTCACGTCGAGCTGCAGCGCCAGGCGCGAGTCCTTCTGCAGCATGCGGTGGTGGATGTCCTGGATGCTCTTGAACCACGCCAGCCGCGCATCGTGGATGTGGTGCGCCTCGTCGTTGAAGACGGCCAGTTCCTCGACCTCGCGCACGATCTCGCCGAGGTCGGTGCGGCTGTCGGTGGTCTTGCCCACCGGCTTCGGGCCGAACGGTGCCAGGAAGTAGTCGCGCAGGTCGTCGTCGTCGAGCGACGGCTCGGGCACGTCGGCGAGGAACACGCGGTGGATGTTGGTGAGGAACAGGTTGCCGGTCGGCCGCACCACGCGCACGTCGTCCTGGATGTGCAGCGTGAGCTGGAAGTCGTCGCGCCAGTCGCGGCCGATGGGGTCGCCATGGCCGTTGTCCGGCAGCACCGGGTCGGCGAAGAAGATGCGCAGGCCGTCGAAGTCGGCGCGCAGCCGGTCGAGCACGATGATGTTCGGCGCGATCAGCAGGAAGTTGCGCGCCAGCGTTGATGCGGGCTCGTACAGCTTGTGGAAGTAGCTCCACGCGATCAGCAGCGACAGCACCTTGGTCTTGCCGGCGCCGGTGGCCATCTTGACCACGTAGCGCGGCCAGGCTTCGTCGAACATGCTGGCGCTGACGGCACCCGAGGCGTCGAAGCGCAGCAGGTCGAACTTGTCGCGCACGCGGCGAACGTCGTGCAGCCAGATCACCGACTCGACCGCCTCGCGTTGCGCGAAGTAGTAGCGGAAGGTAGACAGCGTGCGGTCGGCGCCTTCGATCGCGTGCTCGGTTTCGAACCACCAGCGCAGCAGGGCGCGCGACGTGGGCGAGGCGCCCGCGTAGCCGGCGGCGCGCCATGCGGCCACCTCGTGGCGGATGTGGGCCACCAGCGGCGGCAGCAGCTTTTCGTAGGCGCGTTCGCGCAGCGCCTCGTCGGCCGGGAACCAGCGCTGCTCGGGCGGCAGGATGTCGTAGGGCGAGGTCGGCAGGTCGGGGTGCAGCGCCATGGTCAGACTGTAGCCGCGGGCCACTTGGGTGCGACGGGCGCGACGGGCGCGACGGGCGCGTCAGGCGCCGGCGCGCAGCACCTTCAATCCCGCAACCCGCCGAAAGGCCGCATCGCCGGTCAGCCTGACATGCGCCTCGCCCAACTGCAGGCAGCTCGCGGCCTGCAGCGCATCCGGCGTGCGCCGCCCGTGGCGCAAGCCTTGCTCGATCGCCGCCATGCCGCGGCGCTCGAGCTGCGCCGCCGTCACGAGGTTGTCCATGTCTTTCGCCGGTCGGTACTCTTGGTTGACTGGGTGGTACCAAAGTCAGTACCTTGACGCGCACGGTCAAGCCGGGTGCGCCAACGGCTTGCCCAGCGTACGCAGCAGTTCGCGCATGAACTGCGCGCGGTCCTTCGGGTCGGACAGCTCGCGCTCGACGCGCAGCTTGTCGTTGCCCGCCAGTTTGATGTGCCGGTTCTTTTGCACCAGCGAGATGATCGCCATCGGGTCCACCGGTGGGTTGGGGCGGAAGCTGAGGTTCATCAGCTTCGGCCCGGCGTCGATCTTGGCCACGCCGTAGGGCCTGGCCAGCACGCGCAGCCGGTGCGTGTCGAACAGGGTCTGCCCCTGAGGCGGCAGCTTGCCGAAGCGGTCGGTGATCTCTTCGAGCAGCGCGTCGATGGCTTCAGCCTTCTCGGCGGTGGCCAGCCGCTTGTACAGGTTCAGCCGCGTGTGCACGTCGCCGCAGTAGGCGTCGGGCAGCAGGGCGGGGGCGTGCAGGTTGATCTCGGTCGTGGCGCCGAAGGGGCTCATCAGGTCGGGCTCGCGCCCGGCCTTGAGCGCGCTCACCGCCTCGGCCAGCATGTCGTTGTAGAGCTGGAAGCCGACCTCCATCATGTTGCCGCTCTGGCTCTCGCCCAGCACCTCGCCGGCGCCGCGGATTTCCAGGTCGTGCATCGCCAGGTAGAAGCCGCTACCTAGTTCCTCCATGGCCTGAATCGCGTCCAGGCGCTGCTGCGCTTGCTTGGTCAGGCCTTCAATGTCGGGGACCATCAGGTAGGCGTAAGCCTGGTGGTGGCTGCGGCCCACACGGCCGCGCAACTGGTGCAGCTGGGCCAGGCCGAACTTGTCGGCGCGGCTCATGACGATAGTGTTGGCCGTGGGCACGTCGATGCCGGTCTCGATGATGGTCGAGCACAGCAGCAGGTTGCTGCGCTGCGCCACAAAGTCGCGCATCACCCGCTCTAGTTCGCGCTCGGGCATCTGGCCATGGGCGACGGCAATGCGCGCCTCGGGCAGGATTTCTTCGAGCTTCTGGCGCCGGTTTTCGATGGTTTCCACCTCGTTATGGAGGAAATACACCTGCCCGCCGCGCTTTAATTCGCGCAGCACCGCTTCGCGGATCACGCCGTGGCCTTCGTTGCGCACAAAGGTCTTGATCGCCAGGCGGCGTTGCGGCGCGGTCGCAATGACCGACAGGTCGCGCAGGCCCTCCAGCGCCATGCCCAGCGTGCGGGGGATGGGCGTGGCGGTGAGCGTCAGCACGTCCACCTCGGCGCGCAGGGCTTTCATCTGTTCCTTGTGGCGCACGCCAAAGCGGTGCTCCTCGTCGATGATCAGCAAGCCCAGGTTCTTGAAGTGGGTTTTCTCGGAAAGCAGCTTGTGGGTGCCGACGACGATGTCCACACTGCCGTCGGCAATGCCTTTCATGGCGGCCGTGATTTCCTTTTGGGTACGAAAGCGGCTCATCTCCGCTACCTTCACCGGCCAGCGGGAGAATCGGTCGACCAGGGTCTGATAGTGCTGTTCGGCCAGCAGGGTGGTGGGCGCCAGAAAGGCGACTTGTTTGCCGCCGGTCACCGCGACAAAGGCGGCGCGCAGGGCGACTTCGGTCTTGCCAAAGCCCACGTCGCCGCAGACCAGGCGGTCCATCGGGCGCGGGCTGATCATGTCCTGGATGACGGCGTGGATCGCAGCGTTCTGGTCCGCTGTCTCCTCAAAGCCGAAGTCATTGGCGAACTGCTCGTAGTCCTGGGGGCTGTAACGGAAAGCGTGGCCTTCGCGGGCGGCACGTCGGGCGTAGATGTTGAGCAACTCGGCGGCCGTATCGCGCACCTGCTCGGCCGCTTTGCGTTTGGCCTTTTCCCATTGGCCGGAGCCCAAACGGTGCAGTGGTGCCTCGTCGGCACTGACACCCGTGTAGCGACCAATCAGTTGCAACTGGCTGACCGGAACATATAAAACCGCCTTGTCGGCATATTCCAGGTGCAAAAACTCCTGCAGGGCCGGCGTACCGTCGGGATTTCTGTCGCCCATGTCCAGATTGACCAGACCCCTGTAGCGGCCGATGCCATGCGCGTTGTGGACCACGGGATCGCCGACGTTGAGCTCGGCCAGATCCTTGATCAGCGCATCCACATCGCTGACCTGTTCCTGCTTCTTGCGCCGCCGCGTGGTCGGGCCGGCCGCAAACAGCTCGGTTTCTGTGACGAAGTCGATGCCCGCTTCTATCCAGGCAAAACCGGTGGACAACGCGGCGGTGGCGATGCCGACCTTTTCATCGCTTCCCTGGAACTCGGCCAGCGAGTCGAAAGCTGGCGGGTTCAGTCCGCTGGCGCGCAGGAAATCCAGAAGGCTTTCGCGCCGCCCGTCGCTCTCGGCCAGCAGCAACATGCGGTGCGCGGTATTGCGCAGGTGGGTCTGCAAACGAGACAGGGGTTCCTCGGCGCCGCGGAGGACGGTCAGGTCTGGCAACCGTTCAATCTCCACAAACTCCGTTCGCCCTGAGCCCGCCGAAGGGCTCACAAGGGCTTCGGCAGGCTCAGCCCGAGCGGGCTTGATCGCCAGCTGGGCGTGGGCGTTGGCCTGGGTATAGAACTGCTCGGCGCTGAGGAACAAGGCGTCAGGCGGCAGCACTGGCCGCTCGGCGTCACCCTGCACCATGCGATGGCGGTCACGGGTGTCTTGCCAGAAGCGCTGGAAGGCGGGCTCCAGATCGCCGTGGAAAACAACGGTTGCGTCGGTGCCCAGATAATCGAAAACGGTGGCGGTGTCGTCGAAGAACAGTGGCAGGTAGTACTCGATACC
>CALBTN010000291.1 GCA_937967345.1 uncultured Rubrivivax sp.
GGCAAGTGGTGGTCTATCACTGCGCAATTCTGTTCAATGCGGGCGCACCGCTGAAATGGTCGGGACGATCGGAGCTGATGCCGCAGGCGTTCGAGGTCTACCTTCCGCTAGGCTATGTTCCCTGGGAGCTGGCGGTCGACGCGGCCGATGCCCGCGCGTCGCGCTACCGCGTGTGCCGCTTCACGCCGGCGAGCAGCGACGCGCAGTCCATCCCGAATCGCCTGCACCCGCGCCAGTACACCAACGTCAGCGCGGTCGAGCCGCTGACCCACCAGAACTTCCTGGTGATCCGCGCCGGCGACGGCCCTGACACCGGAGGCGGCACCGCATTCACCTGCCCGACCGACGTCGCGGCCGACCCCGCCCACGGCGACTTCGTCAACAGCAACACGCTGCCGCACCAGCCGCCACCGGCATCGCCCTGATCTGCCGGCGCCCCAGCCGCGCGGCCGGGCTGGATGGCTAGACTGCGGCCCATGGTCTTCAGCGACACCGACCGCCAGCGCATGCGCCAGGCGCTGGCGCTGGCCGAACGATCGATCGGCCTGAGCGAGCCGAACCCGCGCGTGGGCTGCGTGATCGCCACCGCCGACGGCCGCGAGCTGGGCAGCGGCTTCACCCAGCAAGCCGGCGGTCCGCACGCCGAAGCCGTGGCGCTGGCCGCGGCGCGCGCCGCCGGCCACGAGCTGCGCGGCGCCACCGCCTGGGTCAGCCTGGAGCCTTGCGCCCACCACGGCCGCACGCCGCCGTGCTGCGACGCATTGATCGCCGCCGGCATCGCGCGCGTGGTGGTCGCCAGCGTCGATCCGAATCCGCTGGTCGGCGGCCAGGGCCTGGCGCGGCTGCGCGCCGCGGGCATCGAGGTCGTCGTTGACGGCGCTGCGGCCGATGGCGTGACCGAGAACGCAGCGAAGGCTTCGGCCGACGAGCCGGCGGCACGTCGCGGCAGCAGCAGCGGCGG
This sequence comes from uncultured Rubrivivax sp., assembly GCA_937967345.1. GTDB lineage: Bacteria > Pseudomonadota > Gammaproteobacteria > Burkholderiales > Burkholderiaceae_C > Rubrivivax. The sequence continues at coordinate 962 of CALBTN010000291.1, forward strand.
CGAGTTCGCGCGCGCCACGCGCGAGCTGAACCTCGGCTTCTTCTCGCGCATGCGCCGCGGCCGGCCGTGGCTGCGCTTGAAGGTCGCGGCCTCGCTGGACGGGCGCACCGCGCTGCCCGACGGCGCCAGCCAGTGGATCACCAGCGAGGCCGCGCGCCGCGACGGCCACGCCTGGCGCCGCCGCGCCGGTGCGGTGCTCAGCGGTATCGGCACCGTGCTCGCCGACGACCCGCGGCTGGACGTGCGGCTGGTGCCCACGCCGCGCCAGCCGCTGCGCGTGCTGCTCGACTCGGCGCTGCGCACCCCGTCCAGCGCGCGCTGGCTCGCCCCACCCGGGCCGGTGCTGATCTACGGCGCCGACGGCGATGCCGCGCGCGAGCGCGCGCTGCGCGCGTGCGGCGCCGAAGTCGCGCTGCTGCCGGGCGCGCCCGGCGGCGTGGACCTGCCGGCCGTGCTGGCCGACCTGGCTGCGCGCGGCATCAACGAGCTGCATGTGGAGGCCGGCGCCACGCTCAACGCTGCGTTGCTGCAAGCCGGGCTGGTCGACGAGCTGCTGCTGTATCTGGCGCCCAAGCTGCTGGGCCAGGGCCTGGACATCGCGCCGTTCGGGCCGCTGGCCACGCTGGCCGATGCGCCGGCTTTCGATTTCACGCAGGTCGAGCGCATCGGCGCCGATCTGCGCATCCTGGCGCGAGCCCGCGCGAGCGCGCAGTTCCTGGACCTGGAAGGACCCCTTTGATGTTCACCGGCATCATCACCGGCCTGGGCCGCATCGTCGAAGCCCGGCCCGCCGCCAACGGCAAGCAGCTCAGCGTGCAGGCGCCGGCAGGCTATCTCGACGACGTAAGCGAAGGCGACAGCATCGCGCTGAACGGCGCGTGCATGACGGTCACGCAGTTCGATGCGGCCAGCGCGCGCTTCACGCTGGACATCTCCGACGAGAGCCTGGACAAGACCGCCGGCCTGGGCGCGCCGGGCCCGGTCAACCTGGAAAAAGCGCTGCGCGCGCACGACCGTCTGGGCGGCCACCTGGTCAGCGGCCACGTCGACGGCATCGGCCGCGTCAGCCATTTCGCCGACCTGGGCGGGCACTGGGAGCTGCGCATCGTGGCCCCCGGCGAGCTGGCACGCTTTCTCGCCTACAAGGGCTCGATCGCGGTCAACGGCGTCAGCCTGACGGTCAACCGCGTCAGCGACATTGACGACGGCTGCGAGTTCAGCATCAACCTGATCCCGCACACGCTGCAGCAGACCTCGCTGGGTGCATTGAGCGTGGGTGCGCGCGTCAACCTCGAGGTCGACCTGATCGCGCGTTACGTCGAGCGCATGCTGGGCAGCGGCGCGAGCAGGGGCTGAGGGCCGCATGGCGGCGGCGCCACAGGGCCGCCGCCTACAATTCGCGCCATGCCGATTTCACCCGTTCCCGAGCTGGTTGCCGAGCTCGCCGCCGGCCGCATGGTCATCCTGGTCGACGAGGAAGACCGCGAGAACGAAGGCGACCTGGTGCTCGCCGCCGAGCACGTCACGCCCGAGGCGATCAACTTCATGGCGCGATTTGCGCGCGGGCTGATATGCCTGACGCTGACGCGCGAGCGCTGCGAGCGGCTGCAACTGCCGCCGATGGCCACGCGCAACGGCACGCGCCACGGCACTGCCTTCACCGTGTCGATCGAAGCCGCCAGCGGCGTGAGCACCGGCATCTCGGCGGCCGACCGCGCCCGCACCGTGGCCGCCGCGGTCAAGCGCGACGCGGTGGCCGCCGACCTGGTGCAGCCGGGCCACGTCTTCCCGCTGCAGGCGCACGACGGCGGCGTGCTGATGCGCGCCGGCCACACCGAGGCCGGCTGCGACTTGGCGCGCATGGCCGGGCTGGAGCCCGCGGCCGTGATCTGCGAGGTGATGAAGGACGACGGCACGATGGCCCGTCTGCCCGATCTGGAGCTGTTCGCGCAAGAGCATGGCCTGAAGATCGGCACCATCGCCGACCTGATCGGCCATCGCAGCCGCAACGAATCGCTGATCCAGCGTGCCGGTTCGCGCCGGCTGCACACGCCGCAAGGCGAGTTCGATTGCCACGCCTACCGCGACCACGGCGGCGGCGTGCATCTGGCGTTGACGCACGGCCGCTGGGCCCGCGGCGACGAGGTGCTGGTGCGCGTGCACGAGCCCTTCACCGCGGTCGACCTGCTCGATGCCGATCGCGGCGAGCATTCCTGGGCGCTGCCGCGCGCGCTGGCCACGCTGCAGGCCGCGCCCTGCGGCGTGGCGGTGCTGATGAACTGCACGCAGCAGTCCGACACGCTGCTGAGCCGGCTGCTGCCCACGCCCGAGCCCGAGCGCACGCCCGCGGCGCGGCAGCTGGACCTGCGAATCTACGGCGTGGGCGCGCAGATCCTGCTCGACCTGGATGTCACGCGCATGAAGCTGCTGGGCAGCCCGCGGCGCATGCCCAGCATGACCGGCTACGGCCTCGAAGTCACCGGCTTCCTCGCCACCCAACCCTGAACAAGCCAGCCAACCCACCCCAGCGGACACCACACGATGCAAGACGCCGACCAAGGAACCACCCGCCTGCTCGACGGTGAGGGCCTGTGCGTGGGCGTGGTGCGGGCGCGCTTCAACGCCGCGTTGACCGACGCGCTGGCGCAGGCCTGCCACGCCGAACTGCTGGCGCTGGGCGTGGCGGCCGACGACATCCGCGAAGTCCAGGTGCCCGGCGCGCTGGAGATCGCGGTGGCACTGCAGGCGCTGGCGCAAAGCGACGAGTTCGACGCGCTGATCGCGCTGGGCTGCATCGTGCGCGGCGAGACCTACCACTTCGAGCTGGTGGCCAACGAAAGCGGCGCCGCGGTCACGCGCATCGCGCTCGACCACCAGTTGCCGGTGGCCAATGCGATCCTCACGGTCGAAAACGAGGCCCAGGCCTGGGCTCGCGCGGCAGACAAGGGCCGCGACGCCGCCCGCGTGGCGGTGGAGATGGCCAACCTGCTGGAGCAGTTGCCATGAACACGCCGGGTGCGCCGGCCAGCGGCGCCAGTCCCGCGCCTGCAACGCCCGGCGCTGCAGCCAAGCCCAAGGCCGCGGCGGGCGAGCACAAGCCGGCGACGTCGCCGCGGCGGCGCGCGCGCCAGCTCGCGCTGCAAGGGCTGTACCAGTGGCTGCTGTCGGGCGCCGACGGCGCCGAGATCGAAGCCCATCTGCAAGAGCAGGAGAGCTTTCACAAGGTCGACCGCATGCACTTCGATGCGCTGCTGTACGGCTGCATCCGCGAGGCCGCCGAGCTCGACGCGCTGCTGGCGCGGCACCTGGACCGCAGGACCAGCCTGCTGTCGCCGGTGGAGCACGCGGTGCTGCTGATCGGCGCCTACGAGATGAAGAACTGCCTGGACGTGCCCTACCGCGTAGCGCTGAACGAAGGCGTCGAGCTGGCCAAGAGCTTTGGCGGTACCGACGGCCACAAGTACGTCAACGGCGTGCTCGACAAGCTCGCGCCGCAGCTGCGCCCCGAAGAGGTGGCCGCCGCGCGCGCGGGGCGCCGCAAATGACGCGGCTGGCCTCCAGGCTCGAGCACATCGAGCCCTTCTACGTGATGGAGTGCGCCAAGGCGGCCGGCGTGATCGCGCGCAGCCCCGAATGCGACCCGGCACGCGGCGGCGAGCCGATGATCTACCTCAACATCGGCGAGCCCGACTTCGCCGCGGCACCGCGCGTGCTGCGCGCCGCCGAGGATTGCCTTCGCGCGGGGCGCACGCAGTACACGCAGGCCACCGGCCTGCCCGAGCTGCGCGAGCGCATCGCCGGCTGGTACGGCACGCACTTCGGGCTGGACATCGCGCCGGCGCGCATCGTCGTCACTGCGGGTGCATCGGCGGCGCTGCAGCTGGCCTGCCTGGCGCTGTTCGAGGCCGGCGACGAGGTGCTGATGCCCGACCCGAGCTACCCCTGCAACCGCCACTTCGTCGCCGCCGCCGGCGCCACCGCGCGGCTGCTGCCGGCGTCGCCCGAAGCGCGCTTCCAGCTCGACGCTGCCGGCGTGCGCGCGCACTGGACCACGCACACCCGCGGCGTGTTGCTGGCCTCGCCGTCCAACCCCACCGGCACCTCGATCGCGCGCGACGAGATGGCGGCGATCGCGCAGTGCGTGCGCGAGCACCGCGGCGTGACGCTGGTCGACGAGATCTACCTCGCGCTGAGCTTCGACGCCGCCTACGGCCACAGCGCGCTCGAACACGACGACGACATCGTCTCGATCAACAGCTTTTCCAAGTACTTCGGCATGACCGGCTGGCGCCTGGGCTGGCTGGTGCTGCCCGAGGAGCTGGTGGCGCCGGTGGAAAAGCTGGCGCAAAACCTCTACATCTGCGCGTCCAGCGTGGCGCAGCACGCGGCGCTGGCCTGCTTCGACGCCGAGTCGATCGCCGAGTACGAACGCCGCCGCGAGGAGTTCCGCCGCCGCCGCGACTTCATCGTGCCGGCGCTGCGCTCGCTCGGACTGACGGTGCCGGTGCAGCCCGACGGCGCGTTCTACGTCTGGGCCGACTGCAGCAAGTACAGCGCCAGCAGCTGGGACTTCTGCTTCGACATGATGCAGCGCGCGCACGTCGCGCTGACGCCGGGGCGCGACTTCGGCCCGCACGCGGCCGAGCGTTACCTGCGGCTGTCCTACGCCAGCTCGATGGCCGAGCTGGAACAGGCGGTGGACCGCCTGGCGCGGGTGCTGCGCTGAGGCTGCAGCATCGGGCGCGAGCCCGGGCTCGCGCATAATTCGCCGCGCCGATGCCCGAGTCGAACCCGCCTGTTGTCTACCGCCACGCGTTGCGCGTGTACTGGGAGGACACCGACGCCGGCGGCGTGGTGTTCTACGCCAACTACCTGAAGTTCTTCGAGCGCGTGCGCACCGAATGGCTGCGCTCGCTGGGCGTGTCGCAGCAGCGGCTGCAACGCGAGCAGGGCGTGCTCTTCGTCGTCGCCGAAGCCACGCTGCGGCTGGCGCGCCCGGCGCGGCTGGACGATCAGCTCGAAGCGACAGTGGCGGTGGCCGAGGCGGCGCGTGCGTCGATGCGGCTGCACCAGCAGGTGTGGCGCGGCGGCGAACTGCTGGCCGAGGGCATGGTGCGCATCGGCTGCGTGCACGCCGGTGATGGCACTGGCGCGGGCTTCAGGCCCAGCCGCATTCCCGCGGCGATCTACGACCAACTTCGAACCCAATGAACCAGGACCTTTCGATCATCACGCTGGTGCTGCACGCCAGCTTCGTGGTGCAGCTGGTGATGGCCGGGCTGCTGATCGTGTCGCTGGCCAGCTGGACCGTGATCTTCGGCAAGGTCTTCGGCCTGAAGCGCGTGCGCCAGGGCAACGACGACTTCGAGCGCGACTTCTGGTCGGGGCGCAACCTCACCGAGCTGCAGCACGCGGTGGCCGCCAAGGCGCACACCGCGCCGCTCGAACGCATCTTCGGCAGCGGCATGCGCGAGTTCATGAAGCTGCGCGAAAAGCGGCTGGACACCTCCGCCCAACTCGACGGCGCGCGCCGCGCGATGCGCGCCAGCCTGCAGCGCGAGCTCGACGTCGTCGAGAGCAAGCTCAGCTTCCTGGCCTCGGTGGGCTCCGTGTCGCCCTATGTCGGGCTGTTCGGCACGGTGTGGGGCATCATGCACGCCTTCGTCGGGCTGTCGAACATGCAGCAGGTGACGCTGGCCACCGTGGCGCCGGGCATCGCCGAGGCGCTGGTGGCCACCGCGATCGGCCTGTTCGCCGCGATCCCGGCGGTGATCGCCTACAACCGGCTGTCGCGCGACATCGACCGCATCGCCATCCAGTTGGAGACCTTCATCGAGGAGTTCTCCAACATCCTGCAGCGCAGCGCCAGCCAGCCGGCGCTGGCTGCGGCCAGCTGAGATGGCCGCCCTCGCACCGCGCGGCGGCTCGCGCCGCCGCCGCGCGATGAACGAGATCAACATGGTGCCGTTCATCGACGTCATGCTGGTGCTGCTGATCATCTTCATGGTGACCGCGCCGCTGATCACCACCGGCGTGGTCGACCTGCCCAGCGTGGGCAAGGCCAAGCAGCGGCCGGATCACGTGATCGAGCTGGTGCTGGGCAGCGACGAGAAGCTGCGGCTGCGCATCGACAACAAGGACCGCGGCACGCTGACGCTGGCGCAACTCGGCGCGCGCGTGAAGCAGGCGCAGGACGGCGATGCGCAGGTGCCGGTGGTGATCAGCGCCGAGCGCAACGTCAAGTACGACGCCGTGGTGCGGGTGATGGACGTGCTGCAGCGCGAGGGCATCCAGCGCGTCGGGCTGTCGGTCAAGCACGGCGGCTGAAGACTCGGCTGCACGGCCGCGCCGCGGCCGGCGAATCAGCACTCGAGGTTGTCGATCAGCCGGGTTGCGCCCAGGCGCGCGGCGCCCAGCGCCACCAGCGGCTCTGGTGCATCCTGGCCCAGCCGCTGCGCCTCGGTCGGCGCGAGCAGGTCGCTGCGCCGGCGCAGCGTCAGGTAGTCCACCGCCCAGCCGCGTGCGGCCAGCGCGGCGCTCGCCTGCTGCTCCAGCGCCTGCAGCGTGGTGCCGGTCTCGCGCGCGCGCCCGGCCAGAGCTTGCAGCGCCTGCGGCAGCGCCACGGCTTGTTCGCGCTCGGCCGCGCTGAGGTAGCCGTTGCGCGACGACAGCGCCAGGCCGTCGGCGGCGCGCACCGTTGGCATGCCCACGATCTCGGTCGGCAGCGCGAACTGGTGCGCCATCTCGCTGATCACCTTGAGCTGCTGATAGTCCTTCTGGCCGAACACCGCCAGCGCCGGTTGTGCGCACTGGAACAGCTTGAGCACCACCGTGCACACGCCGGTGAAGAAGCCGGGGCGGAACTCGCCTTCCAGGATGTCGGCCAGCTCGGTGGGCGGTGCGACCTTGTAGACCTGCGGTTGCGGGTAGAGCTCGGCCTCGTCGGGCGCGAACACGACATCGCAGCCGGCCGCGCCGAGCAACTCGGCGTCGCGTGCCAGCGTGCGCGGGTAGCGGTCGAAATCCTCGTGTGGCAGGAACTGCAGCCGGTTGACGAAGACGCTGGCCACCACCGGGCCGCCCAGCCGGCGGGCCTCGCGCACCAGCGACAGGTGGCCTTCGTGCAGGTTGCCCATGGTCGGCACGAACACCGTGCGGCCTTGGCCGGCCAGCGCGCGGCGCAGCTCGGGGATGAAGTGGATGACTTGCATGGCGATGCCCTTGAAAGCGGCCGCGCGGCGGCCGTGCCGCAACCGCTCAGTAGCCGTGCACGGCCTCGTCCGGGAAGCTGCCGTCCTTGACCGCTGCCACGTAGGCGGCGACCGCCTGCGCGATCGACAAGCCCGGCGCATCGGCCGCGCTGCCCGGCAAGCGGGTGAAGTCGCGCACGAAGCGAGGACGCTTGCCCGGCGTCAGCCCCAGCAGGTCGTGCAGCACCAGCACCTGTCCGCTGGTGCCGCCACCGGCGCCGATGCCGATGGTCATCACTTGCGGCAGCGCCAGGCTGATGCGCTGCGCGAGTACCGAAGGCACCAGCTCGAGCACCAGCATCGCGGCCCCGGCGTCGGCCAGCGCGCGGGCATCGGCCAGCAGGCGCTGGGCCGCCGCGTCGTCGCGGCCCTGCACGCGAAAGCCGCCGAGCGCGTGCACCCGCTGCGGCGTCAACCCCAGGTGCGCACACACCGCAATGCCGCGCTCGACCAGGAAGCTCACGGTCGCGGCGGTGTAGCCGCCGCCTTCGAGCTTGACCATCTGTGCGCCGGCACGCATCAGTTCGGCGGCCGAGGCAAAGGCCAGCTCGGGGCTGGCCTCGTAGCTGCCGAAGGGCATGTCGGCGATCAGGAACGCGGCGCGCGTGCCGTGGGCCACGCAGCGCACGTGGTAGGCCATCTGCGCCAGCGTGACCGGCAGCGTGCTGGTCTCGCCCTGGATCACGTTGCCCAGCGAGTCGCCGACCAGCACGACGTCGACGCCGGCGCGGTCCAGCAGTTGGGCGAAAGTGGCGTCGTAGCAGGTCAGCACCGCCAGCTTCTCGCCGCGCGCGGCCATGTCGCGCAAGCGCGGCAAGGTCAGGGCAGGGCGGGGGGCTGGCGTCGCCGCGGCAGGATCGGGATGGACACTCATCGGAATGGCGGCGGCGCACGCTCGTCCGCCGCGATGCAACAAGGTGGGGCGCATTGTGCCTACATCGCCGCGTGCGCCGATCGGCAGCAAGCGGCGCGGGCGGCACGCCGGGGCGCGTATGCTCGCGCCCGAAAGGGCTCTGCCGAGCCCTTGGCTGACCTTGACCGAGATGACATCGACCACGCTCCCGCTGCAGGCGGCAGACCCGTTGCGACCGCGCGCGCCCGGCGGCATGGGCCGCGGCGCGCTGCTGGCGCTGGCCGTGCACGTGCTGCTGGTGCTGGCGCTGGCGCTGGCAGTGCACTGGCGCAGCCAGACGCCACAGGCCTTCAGCGCCGAGCTGTGGTCGGCCACGCCGCAGGCCGCGGCGCCGCGCGAGGTGCAGACCGCACCGGCCGCTGCGCCGGCACCACCGCCGCCGCCACCCAAGCCCACGCCGCGCCAGGCCACGCCGGCACCGCCGCCACCGGCGCCTGACTCTCAGATCGCGATCGACAAGGCGCGGCAGGAAAAGCTCGAGGCCGAGCGCGAGGCGGCCGAGCGCGAAAAGGAGCGTGCGCGCAAGCTCAAGGCCGAGCAGGCGGACAAGGCCGAGAAAGCCGAGAAAGCCGAACGCGCCGAGCGCGAGCGCCAAGCCGCCAAGGCCGAGGCGCAGGCCAAGCGCGAAGAGCAGCAAAAGCGCGACAAGCAGGCGGCCGAGCGTGCCGAGAACCAGCGCCTGGCCAAGCAGCGCGAGGACAACCTCAAGCGCATGCTGGGCCAGGCCGGTGCCACCGGCGCGCCGGGTTCCAGCGGCCGCGCGCTGAAGGACGCGGCGCCCTCAGCCAGCTACGCCGGCAAGCTGATCGCGCGCATCAAGCCGAACATCCTGTTCACCGAGACCGTCAACGGCAACCCGGCCGCCGACGTCGAGGTGCGCGCATCGGCCACCGGCACCATCCTGAGCCGGCGCCTGGTCAAGAGCAGCGGCAACAAGGACTGGGACGATGCGGTGCTGCGCGCGATCGACCGCACCGCCGAGCTACCGCGCGATGTCGACGGCCGCGTGCCGCCGGTGATCGTTATCACCTTCACGCCGTAGCCGCCGCGCCAGACAGCCAGCCGCGCTGGGCGCGGCGCAGCGGGTTCTCACCGTGGCGCAGCGCCAAGAGCGCGCGAGCGGCTACCGAGGCACTTCGGTTTCATGCCGAACGCGCCTCAGGCCCTGCTCGCCCCAGCCAAGCACCAATCGATCGTGTCCTCCAGGCGGTCGTCGCCCCAGAAGATCTCGCCGTCGGCGCACACCCAGCTTGGCGAGCCGAAGAGGCCGAGCGCACGCGCGCGGTCGGTGCGCGCGCCGTACAGCGCGCGCACCTCGTCGCTTTCGGCGCGCTCGCTGCAGTCCGCCGGCCGCCCCAGTCGCTGCAGGATGGCGGCCAGCACCTGGGGCGCGCCGGGGTCGAGCTTGTCGAGGAACCAGGTGCGGTAGGCCTCGCGCACGAAAGGCTCGCACCAGCCCTCGCTCGCGGCCAGCGTCGCGACGCGGTTGGCCTGCTCGTTCGGGTCGATCGGGTACGGCGGCGCGCCATCGAAGGGGATGCCGAAGCGCCCCGCGCGGCGCTCCAGATCGCGCCACATGTAGGCGAACTTGGCCGGCTTGCCGACGAAGGGGCTGTTGTTCTGCTCGCGCATCAGCGTGCGCACGCTGAACGGGCACCACTGCAGTTGCACGCCGCGCGCGGCGGCCAGCGCGCCGGCGCGCGCCACCGACAGGTAGCTGTAGGTGCTGCCGACGAAGAAGTAGAAGTCGATGCTGCGGACCATGGGCGCACCTCGGCGTCGTGCTCGGGCCGCCGTGATCGGCGGCCCGGGCCGATGATGCGCGGTCGCGCCGGGCCGGGCAAGCTGTGCCTCGGCCGCGCTGCGGCTACTTGCCGACTTCGCTCGCCGCGATACCCAAGGCCTTGGCCACGCCCGCGCCGTAGGCCGGGTCGGCCTTCAGGCAGTTGGCGATGTGGCGCAACTGCACCTCGCGCGACGCGCCGCCGACTTCGGCCGCGGTGTTGTCGAACAAGACCTGCTGCTGCGCGGGCGTCATCAGCCGGAACAGCGCACCGGGCTGCGAGTAGTAGTCGGCGTCCTCGCGGTGGTTCCAGTGGTCGGCCGCGCCTTCGATGCTCAGCGGCGGCTCGCTGAAGTCGGGCTGCTGCTGCCACAGGCCCAGGCTGTTCGGCTCGTAGCCCTTGGTGCTGCCGAAGTTGCCGTCCACGCGCATGCTGCCGTCGCGGTGGTAGTGGTTCACCGGGCAGCGCGGCGCGTTCACCGGGATCTGGTAGTGGTTGACGCCCAGCCGGTAGCGCTGCGCGTCGCCGTACGAGAACAGCCGTGCCTGCAGCATCTTGTCGGGCGAGAAGCCAATGCCGGGCACCACGCTTGCCGGGTTGAAGGCCGACTGCTCGACCTCGGCGAAGAAGTTTTCGGGGTTGCGGTTCAGCTCCATCACGCCGACATCGATCAGCGGGTAGTCCTTGTGCGGCCAGACCTTGGTCAGGTCGAAGGGGTTGTAGGGCACCTTGGACGCGTCCTTCTCGGGCATGACCTGCACCTTCAGCGTCCACTTCGGAAACTCACCGCGCTCGATGGCGTCGAACAGGTCGCGCTGGTGGCTCTCGCGGTCCTTGCCGATGATCGCCGTGGCCTCGGCGTTGCTGAGGTTCTTGATCCCCTGCTGGCACTTCAGGTGGAACTTGACCCAGTAGCGCTCGCCGGCCGCATTGATGAAGCTGAAGGTGTGCGAGCCGAAGCCGTGCATCGTGCGGTAGCTGGCCGGGATGCCGCGCTCGGACATCACGATCGTGATCTGGTGCAGCGCTTCGGGCAGCGAGGTCCAGAAGTCCCAGTTGTTCTGCGCGCTGCGCAAGTTGGTGCGCGGGTCGCGCTTGACCGCGTGGTTCAGGTCGGGAAACTTCAGCGGGTCGCGCATGAAGAACACCGGCGTGTTGTTGCCCACCAGGTCCCAGTTGCCTTCCTCGGTATAGAACTTGACCGCAAAGCCGCGGATGTCGCGCTCGGCGTCGGCCGCGCCGCGCTCGCCGGCCACCGTGGTGAAGCGCGCGAACAGCTCGGTCTTCTTGCCCACCTGCGCGAAGATCTTCGCGCGCGTGTACTTCGTGATGTCGTGCGTGACGGTGAAGGTGCCGTAGGCGCCGCTGCCCTTGGCGTGCATGCGTCGCTCGGGGATCACCTCGCGGTCGAAATGCGCGAGCTTTTCCAGCAGCCACACGTCCTGCAGCAGCGCCGGGCCGCGTGGGCCTGCGGTCTGCGTGTTCTGGTTGTCGACCACCGGGCAGCCGAAGGCGGTGGTGAGCTTGTGCGAGTCGGTCATGCGGGCCTCCATGGGTGTCGAAGATCGGATGGCGGCCATTGTGCCGGCCTACCCGGCAGCGGGATAGGCGGGTGCCGCTATCGCGGCGATAGCC
>CALBTN010000292.1 GCA_937967345.1 uncultured Rubrivivax sp.
CGCTGCCGGCGCGCATCTACGCCGGCGAGGGCTGCGCGCAGGTGCTGTTCTTCGAAAGCGACGAGCCCTGCGAGACCAGCTACAAGGACCGCGGCGGCAAGTACCAGGGTCAGCGCGGCGTCACGCTGCCCAAGGCCTGAAGCGCAGTGCCGCCGCGCCGGCCGAGGCGGTCGAGGAGACACGATGAAGTGGGAAGGCGAACGGCAAAGCGACCACGTCGAAGACCGGCGTGGCGGCGGCGGCTTCGGCGGTGGCGGCATGCCGCGCATCGGCGGACGCGGCATCGGCATCGGCACCATCGTCATCGCGCTGGTCGGCGGCTGGGTGCTCGGCATCAACCCGCTGACGCTGCTGGGGGTGCTCGGCGGCGGCAGCAGCATGGTGGCCAGCGAGCAGCCGGCCGCGCCGCCGCCGGCCAACGACAAGGTGGCGGCCTTCGTGTCCACCGTGCTGGCCAGCACCGAAGACGTCTGGGCCGCGCAGTTCCGCGCCGCCGGCGGCGCCTACCAGCCGCCGGGGCTGGTGCTGTTTCGCGGCGCCACGCGCACCGCCTGCGGCATGGGGCGGTCGGCGATGGGCCCGTTCTACTGCCCGGCCGACCAGAAGGTCTACATCGACCTGGGCTTCTTCGACACGCTCGACCAGCGCCTGGGCGCACCGGGGGATTTCGCGCAGGCCTACGTGGTGGCGCACGAGGTCGGCCACCATGTGCAGCGGCTGCTGGGCATCACCGAGAAGGTCGACGGCATGCGCGGGCGCGTGCCCGAAGATCAGATGAACGCGCTGTCGGTGCGGCTGGAGCTGCAGGCCGATTGCCTGGCCGGCGTGTGGGCGCATCACTCGCAAAAGGCCAAGGCCTGGCTCGAGCCGGGCGACGTCGAGGAAGGCCTGAACGCGGCATCGAAGATCGGCGACGACACCTTGCAGCGCAAGTCGCAGGGCGTGGTCGTGCCGGAGTCGTTCACCCACGGCAGCAGCGCGCAGCGCACGACCTGGTTCAACAAGGGCCTGACCAGCGGCAACATGGCCCAGTGCAACACCTTCGAGTCGCGCGCGCTGTAGTTGCGCGCAGGCTGTCACGGCCGTCCCGGCGGTGACGGCGGCATCGGCAGCGCTGTGCCATGCTGGTGCCATGTGCACCAGCCGAACCCCTGCATGAGACAGCTCAGCGCGCGTGATGCCGGTTTCCTGTACTCGGACACCAGCCACGCCAACGCCAACATCACGCTGGTCCAGATCTACGACCAGAGCACCGCACCCGGCGGCAAGGTGCGCTTCAAGAGCATCCTGGCGCACATCGAGAGCCGGCTTGGCGAGCTGCCGATGTTTCGCAGCAAGCTGCAGCGCGTGCCGCTGGACCTGGACCACCCGTACTGGGTCGATGACCCGAACTTCGACCTCGAATACCACGTGCGCCACATCGCGCTGCCCAAGCCGGGCGACTGGCGCCAGTTGTGCATCCAGGCCTCGCGCATCCACGCGCGAGCGCTCGACCGCAACCGCCCGCTGTGGGAGATCTACGTGGTCGAGGGCCTGGACAGCCTGCTCGAGCTTCCGGCAGGCAGCTTCGCGCTGCTGACCAAGATCCACCACGCCGCGGTCGACGCCGAAGGCGGCAGCCGCATCGCCCGGCTGCTGCACGACCTGAGCCCCGACGCTGCGCCGCCGGTGCCGGCGCGGCCGTGGTTCCCGCGCCGCGCGCCCGGCACGCTGCAGCTGCTGCTGCGCGGCTGGGTCAACTCGATGGTCTCGCCGCTGCAGCTGCGCACGCCGCTGGCGCGCAAGGTGGCGGGCGATGTCGACGCGGCGTGGGCCTTCGCCAGCGACCTGCTGCTGCGGCCCGAGCAGCTGTTGGCCACGCGCTTCAACTCGGTAGTGTCGGCGCACCGGGTGTTCGACACGCGCCGCTTCCTGGTCGAGGAATTCGACGCCATCCGCGCCCTGGTGCCGGGCGCCAGCCGCAACGATGCGGTGCTGGCGGTGTGTGGCGGCGCGCTGCGCGGCCACCTGCAGGCGCTGGGCGAGCTGCCCGCGCAGGACCTGAGCGCGGTCACGCCGCTGTCGGTGCCTGGCGCGGCGGGCCGCGCGCCGGGCCCGCTGCGCTGGCTGCGCGTGCAGTTGGGCACTGACGAGCCCGATCCGCTGCGCCGGCTGGCGCGGATCCGCGCGCAGACGCGGCACGAGATCGGCGCCGCTGACGCGCCGGCCGACAGCAGCGATGCCGGCCACCACGCCGCAGCCACGCTGGCGCTGAGCAGCCGCATGCAAAGCCTGGTCGGCCTGGGCCATGCGCGGCGCTCGCCGGCGGCGGCGTGCACCATCAGCAACGTCGCCGGGCCGTCGATGCCGCTGTACCTGAACGGTGCGCGCATGACCTACTTCTCGGCCATCATGCCGATCAGCGACAGCATGGGGCTGGTGATCGCGGTCACCAGCTACGACGGGCGCATCATCATCTCGCCCACCTCGTGCCGCGAGCTGCTGCCCGACCCCGAGGCTTTCACCCAGCAGTTGCGCGACTGCTTCCAGGAGTACCTGGCACTGGCGCGGGCGCAGGCAGCGCCGGCAGCGCCGGCAGCGCCGGCAGCGGCTAGATCGGCAGCGCCTCGTGCGTCAGCGCGCGGTTCAGCAGCGCCAGCGGCCCCGAAGCGGCGTAGGGCTGCCACTGGCCCTCGGGCTGCGCCAGGCGGTCGGCCACGACCTGCAGCACCAGCGGGTTGAAGCCCAGCCCGACGTGGCTGCTGCACACGCGGATGTTCTCGCAGCGCGCGGGGTCGCCGTTGATGGTGGCCTCCTGCGGCGGCACCACGCCGTCGCTCAATGAATACACGCAGCTCGCCGGCACCGGAATCGGCTGGCCTTCGCGCAGGTGCTTGGCGCGCGGCTGCATCGAGTGCGCGGCCGAACCCATCGGGTGTGCGATCAGCCGGTACAGCGCCTTGAGCAGCGGCGGGATCGCGCTGCCGGTGGCGTCGACGGTGATCGGGCTGCCCAGCGTGATGACGCAGCGCACTGACTCGCTGGCGCGGTAGGCGCCGTACAGCGCGAACACGCCGCCCAGGCTCCAGCCGACCAGACTGACCTTGCGCCCGGTTTCATGGTGCAGGTAGCGGATCTTCTGCTCGATGGCCGAAGCGTGGCCGGGCCTGAAGCCGACGTTGCGGCCCAGGCCCCAGGTCTGCACGTCGTAGCCGCGGCTGCGCAGGAACACCTCGAGCGCGATCAGCGAGCCTTCGCTGCCCATGAAGCCGGGCAGCAGCAGCACCGGGTGGCCGTCGCCGCGCGGTACCTGCGCCAGCAGCGGCAACGCGCAGCTCAAGCTGGCGATCTCGAAGCCGGCGCGCGCCTCGAGCATCGTGCTCAACAGGCTGGGACGGCCGCGGTGGCTGTGGCGCTGGGGCATGTGTTGTCGTGCGGGCGTGGCTGGGGGCGCGCAAAAACATAGCACGCCAGCGGGGCCGGGCCGCTACATTGGGTAGCTGCCGGGGCGCAGGATCGCACGGTCGACTTCGGCGAGCCGGGTGTGGCCGCAAAAGGCCATGGTCACGTCGAGTTCCTTGTGGATGATCTGCAGCGCCTTGAGCACGCCGGCTTCGCCCATTGCACCCAGGCCGTAGACCATCGCGCGGCCGATCATCGTGCCGCGCGCGCCCAGCGCCCAGGCCTTGAGCACGTCCTGGCCCGAGCGGATGCCGCCGTCCATCCAGACCTCGAGCTTGGAGCCCACCGCCTCGACGATCGCCGGCAGCGCCTCGATGCTCGACGGCGCGCCGTCGAGCTGGCGCCCGCCGTGGTTGCTGACGACGATCGCATCGGCGCCGTGCTCGGCGGCGAGCTTCGCGTCCTCGACTTCCATGATGCCCTTGAGGATCAGCTTGCCGCCCCATTGCCGCTTCACCCATTCGACGTCGGGCCACGACAGCCGCGGGTCGAACTGCTCGTTGGTCCAGGCGGCCAGCGAGCTCATGTCGGACACGCCCTTGACGTGGCCGACCAGGTTGCCGAACGAGCGCCGCCGCGTACCCGCCATCCCCAGGCACCAGCGCGGCTTGGTCATCAGGTTCAGGATGTTGGCGAGCGTCGGCCTGGGCGGCGCGGTCAGGCCGTTTTTCAAGTCCTTGTGGCGCTGGCCGATCACCTGCAGGTCCAGCGTCAGCACCAGCGCACTGCAGTGCGCGGCCTTGCAGCGGCCGATCATGTCGGCCATGGCCTCGCGGTCGCGCATCATGTACAGCTGATACCAGAACGGCGCTTGGGTGGCCGCGGCGATGTCCTCGATCGAGCAGATGCTCATCGTCGACAGCGTGAACGGAATGCCGAACTGCCTGGCCGCCTTGGCCGCCAGGATCTCGCCGTCGGCATGCTGCATGCCGGTCAAGCCCACCGGCGCGATCGCCACCGGCATCGCCGCGTCGATGCCCACCATCTGCACCGCGGTGCTGCGGTTTTCCATGTTCACCGCGACGCGCTGGCGCAGCTTGATGCGCTGGAAGTCGGCCTCGTTGGCGCGGTAGGTGCCCTCGGTCCACGAGCCCGAATCGGCGTAGTCGTAGAACATGCGCGGCACGCGCTGTTCGGCCAGTACGCGCAGGTCTTCGATGTTCGTGATGACGGGCATGGCGTGACTCCGGCGGTGGGCTGCGGGCGTTGTGACGCGGCCAGGCGCAGTCTATGCGAGCGTCCGCTCGCGCCCGGGGCATCGTGCACGTGGCAGCATGCGCGCCATGTCCTATCACAGCATCCCCCCCTCGCAACGCCCGCGCTGGCAGCGCGCGCTGTGGCTGGCCGGCGGCGCCGTGTTCATGCTGACCGGCGTGGTCGGCATCTTCCTGCCGCTGCTGCCGACCACGCCCTTCGTGCTGCTGGCGGCGTGGTGCTTCTCGCGCGGCAGCGTGCGCTGGGAGGCCTGGCTGCTGGCGCATCCGCGCTTCGGCCCGATGGTGCGCGACTGGCGCGCCAACCGCGCGGTGCCGCTGCGCGCCAAGCAGCTGGCCACGGTGATGATGGTGCTGGGTTCGGCCTGGGGCTGGTGGGCGATGCCCACGCGCATCGCCTGGGTGCCGGCGGCGTGGTGCCTGCTCGTGGCGATCTGGCTGTGGCGGCTGCCGAACGCGCCGCCGCGCCGCTGATGGCCCGCGCGCTTCAGCCAAACGGCAACTCGGGGCTGTCGGCCGGGGCCGCAGCCGCGTGCTCGCTGCCGGCGCGCTGGTCGCCGGGCCTGGCCGCACGCTGGCCGGCGCGCGCCAGCGTGCCCACGCGCACGCCCAGCAGGCGCAGCCGCCGGCTCAGGTCGACGCGCTTCAGGCAGGTGCCGGCGGCGCGGCGGATCTCGGCGCTGTCGGCGATGGCCTGCGCCAGCGTCTGGTCGCGCGTCACCGTGCGAAAGTCATCGAAGCGCAGCTTGATGCCCACGGTACGCCCGACATAGCCCTTGCGCTGCAGGTCGCCGGCCAGCTGCTCGCACAGCTCGGTGAAGATCGCCGCCAGCACGGCGCGGTCGGCCTTGGCATGCAGGTCGCGCTCGAAGGTGGTCTCGCGGCTGATCGACACCGGCTCGCTGTGCGTGACCACCGGCCGCTCGTCGCGACCATGCGCCGCGTCGTGCAGCCAAGCGCCGTAGCCGCGGCCGAAGTGCTCGACCAGCGCCATGCGCGGCTGCGCCGCGATCTGGCCGATGGTGGTGATGCCCAGCGCCGCCAGCTTGGCGGCGGCCTTCGGGCCGATGCCGTTGATGCGCCGCACCGGCAGCGGCCAGATGCGCGTGGGCAGCTCGTCCAGCGTCAGCAGTGTCAGGCCGTCGGGCTTGTCCAGCTCGGAGGCGATCTTCGACAGCAGCTTGTTCGGCGTCACCCCGACCGAGCAGGTCAGCCCGGTGGCGCGCGCGACGCTGTTGCGAATCTCCTGCGCCACGGCGCGCACGCCGCCATGGCGGTCGTGGCCCAGCGGCTCGTGCACGCCCGGCACCTCGCTCAGGTCGATGTAGATCTCGTCGATGCCGCGGTCTTCGATCAGCGGCGTGACTTCGGCCACCGCGGCCTTGAACCGCTGCGAGTAGCGCCGGTACTCGTCGAAGTCCACCGGCAGCAGCACGGCGTCGGGCGCGCGCTGCGCCGCTTTCATCAAGCCCATGGCCGAGAACACGCCCAGGTCGCGCGCGGCGTAGGTGGCGGTGGTCGCGACGCCGCGGCCGGTGTAGTCGCGCAGGCGGGCGAAGCGGCGCGTGCCGTCGCTTTGCATCACCGGTTGGTGGCGCCGGCCGCCGCCGATGACCACCGGCAGGCCGCGCAGCTCGGGGTAGCGCAGCAGTTCGACCGACGCATAGAACGCGTCCATGTCCAGGTGCGCGATCCAGCGCCGCTTCGCGCCTTGCATGCCGGGATTGTCGCCTCGCGCGGTGGGCCGTGCACCGGCGCTGGCCACGGCAACGCTCATGCACAATCCGCGCCGGAGTTGCCACCTATGCCCGAACTTTCGCGCGATCTGCCACGTACCACGCTGGGCGTGCTGTTCATCGGCTTGCTGATCGTCGCCACGCTGTGGGTGCTGCGGCCGTTCATCGCGCCGACGGTGTGGGCGATGATGATCGTGGTGTCCACCTGGCCGATGCTGCGCTGGTTCGAAGCGCGGCTGTGGCGCCGGCGCGCCCTGGCGGTGCTGGTGATGACGCTGCTGATCGTGACGCTGCTGGTGGTGCCGCTGTTGTTGGCCGTCGGCACCATCGTGCGCCACACCGGCGACATCGCCGCGCTGGTGGCCAGCGTCGCCAACTGGCGCATTCCGCCGGCACCGCAGTGGGTGGCCGAGCTGCCGATGGTGGGCGACGCCGCGACGCAGTTGTGGACGCAGGTGGCGCAGATCGGCTCGCTCGGCCTGCTGTCCAAGCTCAAGCCCTATGCCGACGACATCGCCAAGTGGTTCGTGTCACAGGCCGGCGGCCTGGGCATGGTGTTCGTGCAGTTCTTCCTCACGGTGGTGCTGTGCGCGGTGATGTACAGCAGCGGCGAGACCGCCGCGCGCGGCGTGCGCCGCTTCGGCCAACGCCTGGCCGGGGTGCACGGCGACAACGCGGTGATCCTCGCCGGCCAGGCGATCCGCGGCGTTGCGCTCGGCGTCGGCGGCACCGCGGTGGTGCAGTCGGTGCTGGGCGGCATCGCCCTGGCCATCGCCGGTGTGCCCTTTGCCGGTTTGCTGACCGCGGTGATGCTGTTGCTGTGCATCGCCCAGCTCGGCCCGGCGCTGGTGCTGTTTCCGGCGGTGGGCTGGCTGTACTGGGGCGGATCGACCGCCTGGGGCACCTTCTTGCTGGTGTGCTCGCTGGTGGTGGTGATGATGGACAACGTGCTGCGCCCGGTGCTGATCCGCCGCGGCGCCGACCTGCCGCTGCTGCTGATCTTCGGTGGCGTGATCGGCGGCCTGCTCGCCTTCGGGCTGATCGGCCTGTTCGTCGGCCCGGTGGTGCTGGCGGTGACGTACCGGCTGGTGCAGGCCTGGATCGAACTCGGCGAAGCCGCTGCCAGCGTCACCCCCGACGCCGGCTGACGCCGCGCGCGGCGGGTGCGCTGTCTAGCGCAGCCGCGCGCGATGCCGTTCGATCTGGCCGTGCACCTGCGCCGGCGCGGTGCCGCCGATGCCGCCGCGCGCTTCGAGCGAGCCGCGCAGCGACAGCACCTCGAATACGTCGGCACCGATCGCGGCATCGAAGCCCTGCAGCGTGGCCAGCGGCAGCTCGCTCAGATCCAGCCCTTGCTGCATCGCCGCGCGTACCGCGTGCGCCACCACCTCGTGCGCATCGCGAAACGGCAGGCCCTTCTTGACCAGGTAGTCGGCCAGGTCGGTGGCGGTGGCATAGCCCTTGAGCGCCGCGCGCTGCATCGCCTCGGGCTTGACGACGATGCCCCCGGCCATCTCGGCCAGGATGCGCAGCGTGTCGCGCAGCGTGTCCACCGTGTCGAACAGCGGCTCCTTGTCTTCCTGGTTGTCCTTGTTGTAGGCCAGCGGCT
>CALBTN010000293.1 GCA_937967345.1 uncultured Rubrivivax sp.
GCACGGTCATGCCGCGCGCGTACATGGCCACGACCTTGTCATCGAAGCCGGTGAAGCGCCGCTCGTGCTTGGGCACCAGCAGCGGCTCGAAGCTGCCGTGCCGATCGCGCGGTACCTCGATGCGCAGCGCGCCGGTGTCGGTCAGCACCGTCTTGGCGCTGGCGCCGTTGCGGTGGTTGGTGCTGTCATCGGGCTTGTCGGCGCCAGGCCGGTAGCCCAGATGGTGGCTGAGCTCGGCGCCCAGCGCGCGTTCGATCAGCGCGCGCTTGAACGCCATCGAGATGTCGTTGACCGTCTCGGCCGTCATCGGCCCGGTCACGAAATGATCGATCAGTTCGTTGGGAATCGGCGGCAGCGCCGCCGTCTTCGCGGCAATCGCCGCGTTCTTCGTCTTCGTCTTGCTCGGCATACATGCTCCTTGTGGTCATGCTATGCCTCGCACACAAAATTCCGGACAGGCTCGCCGACAGCAAGACCACGATGGCGATGCGCCGCCGGGACAGGTCCTGCTGCTACTCGAGGTTTCGATCCGTGGTGAGCAGCACCTCGAAACCGGCCTGCTCGGCAACGGCGATCAACTCGCCGCTGCCCAGCCTGGGCCAGCCGCGCTCGAAGGCCGATTCGATCGCGTGCTCGGGCAGCGCCTGAGGCAGCGGCGTGCGCTGGTCGGACAGCAGCTTCGCCTACGCGGTGGCGAGCGAACTGCGGGCCGCGTGCTCGAGCACCGCCTTGGCCTGCTCGGCCGTCACGCCCGGGAACCCGGCGACGAACTCATGCAGCGACACATCGTCCTCGAGGTTCTCGAACAGCGCCGAGATCGCCACCCGGGTGCCGCTGAACACCCAGGCACCCCCGAGGCGGCCCGGGTCGCGCTCCACCGCGGTGGATGTCGACCCGTCGATCATCGGGTCATCGTCGCACCGGGGGAGTCAAGCGCTTGCACTTGGCTCTCGGCCCTTGCGCTCGAAGCCAGAAAGACCGCGCGCCGCCGCTCAGTGCCTGCCCTTGACCGCCAGGTACAAGGTCAGCGCGGCGATGATCACCGCCAGCGCGGCACCGAAGGCGAGCAGGTTGCGCTCGCCGTCCCAGGCCACCGCCTCGCGCAAGAACAGCACCGCCAGCACCGCGATCACGCTGCTGACCAGATGGCTCTTCAGGTCGCCGAGATCGTTGATCTTCAGCCAGCTCGGCAGCGGCAGCGTGCGGTCGATGAACAGCACGTACAGGCCGACGCTGATGATGTACGCCACGATGGCGATCAGGAAGATGTCCAGCCCCTCGACCAGCCCCACCGCCAGCACCTTGGCCGCCTTGGGGCCGATGACGCCTGCCTGCACGGCCTGCACGGTCTGGACCACTGCGCCCACGATGACGGCCGCCTCGTACAGCAGCAGCGAGATCGCGCCCAACATCGACATGACGATCGCGATCAGGACCACGTAGCGGCTGCTCAGCAGCGCGCGCCTCAACAGCATGACGGTCTCCCGGACGGGCTCGCGGGCCCTGGCGCGGCAACAGCGCAGCGCAGCGCAGCGCGGCCGAGGATAGAGCAACGCCGGTGCGCCGCCGGGTCAACGCGCCAGTGCAGGCAACCAGCCGCTGCCGCTGCCCTCGGCCGGCGCCGCTTCGGCCGGCGCCTCGGCGCCGCTGCGCAACAGCCGGTCCTCGGCCTCGCGGTTCATCACGATGATGCTGATGCGCCGGTTGGTCGGCGCCAGCGGGTCCTTCGGCTCGAAGGGCAGGCTCGCCGCCAAACCCTGCACGCGCAGCATGCGGTCTTCGGGCAGGCCGCCTTGCATCAGCTCGCGGCGCGAGGCGTTGGCGCGGTCGGCCGACAGCTCCCAGTTGCCGTAGCCCAGCGCGCCGCCCACGAAGGGCGCGGCGTCGGTGTGGCCTTCCAGCGTCAGCCGGTTCGGCACCTCGGCCAGCACCGCGCCGATCTCGTGCAGCAGCTCGCGCATGTAGGGCTGCACCGCCGCGCTGCCGCTGGCGAACATCGGCCGCTGGCTCTCGTCGACGATCTGGATGCGCAGCCCGTCGGCCGTCATGTCCAGCCGCAGCTGCGACTTCAGCGCCGCCAGCTTGGGGTTGGCGCCGACCTTTTGCTCGACCCGCACCTTCAACTGCTCGAGCCGCTGCGCTTCGGCGCGCTGCGCTTCAGCCTTCAGCGCCTGCAGGTTGACGGTCTTGCGCTTGACGTCGATGTCGCCGCGCTTGACCTGGCCGCCGCTGCGGGTCAGGTCCTCGCCGCCGCCCTTGACCACGTGCGACGCGTCGCCCGCACCCGAACCGCTGGCCAGCAGCGATATCTTCAGCGGGCTGGCGAAGTAGTCGGCGATGCCCTTCTTGTCGCCTTCGCTGGTGCTGCCCAGCAGCCACATCAGCAGGAAGAAGGCCATCATCGCGGTGACGAAGTCGGCGTAGGCGATCTTCCACGCACCGCCATGGTGGCCATGCCCGCCCTTCTTGACGCGCTTGATGATGATCGGCTGCAGCTTCTTGGCATCGCCCGCCATGTCAAGCAGCCCCCCGCAGACGTCCCTGGTGACGGCAAGGCACCGCTGCATCGAGCGGCCGCCGCGGAACCGGCTTTGCCGGGCCGCTGGCGGCGCCCCCCTGGGGGGGAGCGCCGCAAGCGCTTCGGGGGGGGGTCACTTCTTGCCCTTCACGTGCGATTCGAGCTCGGCGAAGCTCGGCCGCTCGGTCGAATACAGCACCTTGCGGCCGAACTCCACCGCCACCTGCGGCGCATAGCCCTGCATCGACGCCAGCAGCGTGGTCTTGATGCACTGCAGCTCCTTGCCGGCCTCGTCGACCTTTTGCTCCAGCAATCCGGCCAGCGGCTCGGCGAAGGCATAGGCCAGCAAGATGCCGAGAAAGGTGCCAACCAGCGCCGAGCCGATCATGCCGCCCAGCACCGCCGGCGGCTGGCCCACCGAGCCCATGGTGTTGACCACGCCCAGCACCGCGGCGACGATGCCGAAGGCCGGCAGCGCGCCGGCCA
The DNA here is from genome assembly GCA_937967345.1 of uncultured Rubrivivax sp. Lineage (GTDB taxonomy): Bacteria > Pseudomonadota > Gammaproteobacteria > Burkholderiales > Burkholderiaceae_C > Rubrivivax. Next base: position 3,005 of record CALBTN010000293.1, read on the forward strand.
GCCGCTGCAGCGCCGCCACCGCCGAATGCGCCTCGTGGTGGTGGGTGTCGATCTCGCTGTCCATCAGGCTTTCGATCTCGTGCGCGTTCAGGTTGCCCGACACCATCATGCGCAGGTAGTCGGTGACGAACTCGACCACGTGGTGGTCGTTGCCCACCGCCGGGTACTTCTGGAACAGCGGCGACTTGTGCGGGTCCTCGACGTCCTGCTCGATCGCCATCAGGCCTTCCTTGCGCGCCTTTTGCAGGATGTCGTACAGCAGCGCCATCAGCTCCATGTAGCGCGCCTTGGTGTACTTGCTGCCCTTGAAGCACTGGCCCAGGCCGCGGCCGGTGGCCTTCAGCACCTTGGGCTGGTTGTTGGCGATGAAGGCGCCGATCGCCGCGCCGCCGATCGCCGCCATCTCGAACGGCAGCGCCTTCAGCACCACGCCGATGTTGCCGCCGTGCGCGATGAACACGCCGAACACGGCGGCCAGCGCGACGATCCAGCCGATGATGACCAACATGGGTTTGCGAGCGCTAGACGGTCAGGTGATTGCGAAGCTGCCTGGGCGGGTGCCGGTGCCGCACGTTGCGCGCGACGAGCGCGCGGGCGGCAGCGGCTGTGGCCCGTCTTATCGGCCCACCCCCGTGCCACTTGAGACGTGCGAGACGCGCGGCCGCGCCGCCTGGGCCGGCGCCGGGGCGGGCAGCCGGTACAGCCACAGCGCGCGGCCATCGGGGCAGCGCAACACCTGCTGCGCGCGCACGCCCTCGATCTCGAACTCCAGGCTGGCCAGCCAGGCGCCGGGCTTCATCTCGGCACGCGCCTTGGCCCAGGCGCGCGCCATGCTCTGCGGGCGCTGGAACAGGTAGACCAGATCGAAGCCGCCCCAGCCGAAGCGCCACATATCGCCGCGCCGCACCCGGGCACCGGGCAGCCGCAGCCGCGCCAGCCAGGCCAGCGGCCAGCTCCATTCCACACCCTCGAGCCGCGCCTGCGGATAGGCGCGGCGCAGCGCGCGCAAGCCGTGGCCCAGGCCGCAGCCGGCGTCGAGCACGCGCGCCAGCGGCGGCAGCGGCAGCGCTTCAGCCAGCGCGTCGAGCGCGCCGCGCGGCGTCGGAAACAACGGCGCATCGCGCCACGCGCGCTGCGGGTACAGCAGCCACAACAGCGCCAGCGGCAGCAACCAGGCCCACGCCGGCAGCAGCGGCGCCGCCCCACTGGCCAGCAGCGACAGCGGAAAGCCCGCCGCGATCACCGCCGCACGCAGCCGGCTGCGCGCGCGCCAGGCGCACGCGCAGCCGGCCACGCTGCCGGCCAGCGCCGCCAGCCACAGCGGCGCGCCGGCCAACGCCAGCGCGCGATACAGCGCCCAGCCCAGCGCCCACGTCAGCAACGCCGGCAGCGGCCAGCGCCACCGCAAGCGCGAGTTCGCATCGTCGAAGGCAGCCGTCGTCATGGCTCGCAGTGTGGCCGCGCCGCGCGCCGCGCAAGCGCGCGAAAAGCCAGGCTCTTGCCGCAGCGGCGCGCGGATCGGGCTGCGCGCCGGCCGGCCGCCGCCGCCCACGCGCTGCGCGCAGCTCAAAGGCCAGCGGCCCGCCCGGCCGTACGGGCCCGGCGCCGAAGGCGGCCCGCGTCAGCGCGGAGCGCCCAGCGTGCCGGCAAAAAAAGCGGGTCCCGAGGGACCCGCGCAAAGCACAACGCTGTGTGCCAGGAGGAGACTGAAACGAACAGTGCTCCTGGCTTATCGGCAACGCACCGCCGCCGCTGTAGGCCGCGGCGCGTGACTCAATTGGCATGCGCGGCGGCTTCGAGCGCGGCCCGGCTCGGCGCGATCTGCAGCGCCCCGGCCACCTTGCCCTTGCCGGCGCGCGCCGGCGGGTTGCACATGCCGCACACGTAGTGCTTGGCGATCTCGTGCGGGTGGGTGACGAAGTGGCCGCCGCAGCTGCTGCACTTGGTCAGCGTCAGCATGCCGTTGTCGACGAACTTCACCAGCCGCCAGGCGCGCGTCACGCTCAGCA
>CALBTN010000294.1 GCA_937967345.1 uncultured Rubrivivax sp.
GGCCAGGCCGGCGGCCAGGGCATCGGCCATCTGCTGCGCGCTGCCGCCCTTGGCGGCGATCGGCAGCATCCGGTGCTGCCGCAGCAGCGCGACCAGCGCCGCGAAGTCGATCGCCTCGGCGGTGTCGCGCACCGGCGTCAGATCGATCGCCACCGGATCGTTGTCGAACAACTCCGGCGTGGCGCCGATGCGCTCTTCGAGGTCTGCGCCCAGCCGCGCCAGGTCGGTCGTCTTGAGCACCACCGACACCAGGGTCAGCGCGGCGCTCCTGAGCGCGAAGGCGGCGGTGGTGCCGGAGCGGGGAACAACAGCCATGAACGCAGGGCGAAAAGGTCGCGAGTTTAACGGCCAGCGCTGGCCCACCGGCCCGGCGGGCTCGCGCCGGCGGCCGGGCGATACAAGCCGATTCGCACCGACACAAGCTGTCACCGCAAAAGCGGCTCGCGGCGGCAGCGCGAGCGCTTGCGCGGCCGACAATCGGGCATCGGCGTGCGGCAACGGGCACGCCACCCGATTGGAGAGCGATTGAAGATGGACAAGTCGATGATCAAGGGCATCGCCGTCGGCGGCGTGGCCGCGGTGGTGCTGGGCGCGGGTGCGGTGACGGGCTTCAACAGGCTGGGCAAGCCGCAGGTGGCCGAGGTAGTGGCGGTGACGGAGGTGACCGAGACGGTGGTCACGCCGCGCGAGCATTGCCAGGACGTGCAGGTGCAGCGCCAGGCGCCGGTCCAGGACCCGCACCGCATCGCCGGCACCGCGATCGGCGCGGTGGCCGGCGGCCTGCTGGGCAACACCATCGGCGGCGGCAAGGGCAAGACCGTGGCCACCGTCGGCGGCGCGGCGGCCGGCGGCTACGCCGGCAACCAGGTGCAGGCGAGCATGCAGCGCAACGACGTCACGACCAGCGTGGAGCGCCGCTGCAAGACGGTGAACGACAAGTCGCGCAAGCTGGTCGGCTACGACGTCAGCTACCGCCTGGACGGCAAGGACGGCACGGTGCGCACCAGCTTCAAGCCCGGCCCCACGCTGCCGGTGCGCGATGGCCAGGTGGTCACCACGCCGCCGTCCGAAGCCAAGTCGTAACCGTCGCACCGGCAGCCGGGCCGCCAGCCACGCCGCGCCGCGCCGCGCCGCGCCGGCCCGTTGCCCAGCCGCGTTGATCGCGGTGCCGCTCGATCGCTACAGGCGGCCGCGGGCGTCGGCTCAAGGCTGCACCGGCGCCCGGGGCGATGGCGCGAGAACCCCGAAGGCCGGCGGGGGTGCCGTGCCCCGGCGCGCCGGGCAGCGTGCGCGGCGGTGTCAGACTCGGCCCATGCACACCGTCGACGTCGTGTTGCTGGTGGTGCTGCTGGGTGCGCTGACCGGCATCGTCGCGCGCTACATGCGCGCCATTCCGCTGCCGCTGATCCAGATCGCGCTGGGCGCGCTGTTGTCGTGGCCGCGCCAGGGCCTGCACATCGCCTTCGATCCGGACCTGTTTCTCGCGCTGTTCATCCCGCCGCTGCTGTTCGCCGACGGCTGGCGCATCCCGAAGCGCGAGTTCTTCGCGTTGCGCTTGCCGATCCTGCGGCTCGCACTGGGCCTGGTGCTGTTCACCGTGCTCGGGCTGGGCGCGCTGATCCACTGGCTGATCCCCGACATTCCGCTCAGCGTGGCCTTCGCGCTGGCCGCGGTGGTGTCGCCCACCGATGCGGTGGCCGTGGCCGCGATCACGCGCAACCTGGGCATGCCGCCGCGCACGCTGCTGCTGCTGCAGGGCGAGTCGCTGCTCAACGACGCGTCGGGCCTGGTGGCGCTGAAGTTCGCGGTGGCCGCCACGCTGACCGGCGCGTTCTCGTGGCCGGCGGCGGTGCGCGAGTTCCTGTGGCTGGCCCTGGGCGGCCTGGCGCTGGGCGCGCTGCTCGGTTGGGGCTTCGCCGCCGCGCGCGACGCCGTCACGCGCCGGGTCGGCGATGTCGCGGCCACGCAGCTGGTGCTGCTGCTGGTGCTGCTGCCGTTTGCCGCCTACATGCTGGCCGACCGCGCCGGCGTGTCGGGCATCCTGGCCGCGGTGGCGGCCGGGGTCACCACCAACTTCGCCGACCTGCGCCGCAGCGCCTTCATCGCCGAGCGCATGCAAAGCGAAGGCGCCTGGACCATGATGGAAGCGGCCTTCAACGGCGCGGTGTTCCTGCTGCTGGGGCTGCAGCTGCCGTCGATCATCGGCGGTGCGCTCGACGCCGCGGGCCAGCGCTGGTGGCTGCCGCTGGGCCAGGCGGTGGCGATCAGCCTGGGCCTGCTCGGTCTGCGCTTCATCTGGCTGTGGCTGGCCGTTCGCGGCCGGCTGCAGCGCGACGGCCAACGCCCGCCGGCGATGTTGACGCTGTGCACCACGCTGGCCGGCATCCGCGGTGCGGTGACGCTGGCCGGCGCGCTGTCGGTGCCCTTGCTGATGAGCGATGGTTCGGCCTTTCCGGCGCGCGAGCAGCTGGTGTTCCTGGCCACCGGCACGATCCTGTGCACGCTGGTGATCGGCAGCATCGGCCTGCCCTTGGCGCTGAGCCGGCTGCCGCCGGCCGGCGAGCCGGTCGTGGCCCGCGAGGAGCGCCAAGCCCGGCTCGCCGCGTGCCGTGCCGCGATTGCCTTTCTCGTGCAGCCCGCGCGCGCACCGCGCGACGCCGCGGCCGAGCAGTTGAGCCAGGAGAAGGAAGCCGCCGGGCGGCTGACGCAGGACTACCGCAAGCGCATCGACCTGCTCGACGAGCCCGAGGCCGCGCAAACGCCCGAGGCGCAGGCCGAATCGCCCGAGGCGGTGCGCGAACGCCGCCAGCGCTACCTGGTGGAGATGGAGTTGCGCTTGCAGACCTTGCGCATCGAGCGCGAGACGCTGTACGCCGAGCGCCATGCGCAGCGCATCAACGACGAATCGCTGCGCACGCTGGTGGCCGAGCTCGACCTGAGCGAAGTGGCGCTGCGCAACCGCGTGGCGGCGGCGCGCCGCTCTTTGGGCCTGCCCAAAGGCCCGGCCTGAGCCCGGCCCGGGTCGGGCTCGAGCGGGCCGTGTGCGCCGCCGCGGCTCAGCGCGGCGCCGCCTTCAGCTCGTGCACCACGCGCAGTGTCTCGACGCTGACGCGCACCACGCGCGCCAGCAGGTCGATAACGCGCTGCTTGTGGTCGGCGAAGCGGTAGGTGTCGAACTTCTCGCGGATCGTCGGGTCGCGCGGCTTCTTCTCCTTGTGCTGGTCGAGCACCCAGTCGATCGCGCAGCGGTTGCCGAGCCGATAGCCCCAGGCCTCGTGCGGCACGCCGGCGAGCACCGTCTCGCTGTCGATCACGATGCGCCCGGCCTCGGGCTCGGACTTCAGGATGCAGCGCGGCGCCTGGCCGGCGGCGCGCGCCTTGTCGTCCGGTGTGTCGGTGCGCGCCAGCGGCCAGGGCTCGACCGCCTCGTAGCCGATGTGCAGCTCCATCAACTCGCGGCCCCAGTCGGCCCAGCGCCAGAAGTCGGCGCGCAGGCTGCCGTACAGCGGGACGCGCGGGAACTCGCGCTTCAGGTTCAGCGCGTACTTGTCGCGGTAGACCGGGTCGTGCAGCAGCGCGCCGTCGACGTAGCGGCGATCCTTCGTTGCGGTGTCGAGCTCGTACTCGGGCACGAAGACCAGGTCGTGCTGGCGCCCCCAGGCCTTGAGCAGGTCCTTGAAGGCTTCGCGCAGCACGCTCTCGCGCCGGCTGCCGCTGGCCTGGCGCAGCCGTGCCAGCTCGCTCAGGTAGTTGCCGATCAGGGTCTGGCTCAAGTTCTTCCTCTGCCGCCCGGTGGCGCCCGATGGGCGATCAAGGGCTCTCGATGCGTGGATCACCCGGCTGGGCCAGCGCCTGGAAATCGCGCTGGTCCAGCGTCAGCACGCGCACGGCGCCGGCCTTGCGTGCCGCCGCCAGATGCAGCAGATCGTAGACCGCGCCGCCGCGCACGCCCCGGGCATCGGCCGCCTGCAGCGCGGCCATCACTTCCTTGCCGTTCAGCGACACCAGTTGCACGAAGGGCAGCACGCTGTCCTCGAGCAGGCCGGCCGCCGCCGCCGGGCGCAGCCGCCGGCCGTGCCGGCCGCCGGTCAGGATCGAGAAGGTCTCGGCCAGCGCGTGCGCGCAGAGCCAATGGCCGCCCTGCGCGAGCAGCCGGTCGCAGGCCGCGTGGCGGGCTTCGTCGGGGTCGAGCGACGCCAGCACGACCGAGGTGTCGAGCAGCGCGCGCTCCGGTCGGGCTTGCGACCGCGCGGGAGCGGCACTCATCGCCGGCCGCGCGGCCGCGACTGGGCGCTGCGCTCGGCGCGCGTGGCCGCGGCGGCGTCCACAGGCTTGCCGGTGGGCAGCAGCACGCGGCGGCGGCTGGGCGCCAGCGCCGTGGGCGCGTCGTCCTCGGGCTCGGGTGTCAGCTCGATGCGTTCGGCCACCACCGCCAGCCGCAGCCGCGAGCCCGGGTGCAGATTGAGCAAGCGGCGCGTTTCGCTGGGCAGCACCACGCGCCCGGCGCGGTCGATGGTCAGGGCGGTCTTCATGGGCGGGTTTGTGGCAAATTGAATGGCAGCCAACGTGGCAAGATGTGCGGCAGGCAGTATGGCACGCTGCCCGCCCGCACTGAAGCCGCCGCCGCGGCCAGCGATCGCGGCATGACGTTGACGCCATATGGTGTCAAGGGCATAATCCGCCGCCCAGCCTGGGCCTGAAAGGATGCCGACATGGTGGTGAGGCGCGGTGGCCGGGCCGTGGCAGGCCCGGCGGCGCCAGTGCTGCTGACGGCGCCAACGCTGCCGATGCCGCCAACGGCGCCCGCGCCGCCGATGCCGCGCCGCACGCCACCTTGAAGGACCTGCGCAAGAGCACCCGGCACACGCAGGAAGACCTCGCGGCCGCGCTCGGCGTCGGCCAGGACACCATCTCCCGACTCGAGCACCGCAGCGACATGTTGCTTTCCACCTTGCGCCACTACATCGAAAGCGTCGGCGGCCAGCTCGACCTGGTGGCGACCTTCCCGGGGCAGCCGCCGGTGATCATCGACCCGCTCGGCGACGGCAAGCGCAAAGAGGCCAAGCGCCGCCGGCGCGCGCTGCGCGCGCTCGGCAGCCCCTAGCCCCAACCTGGTCTCCCAGACCTCGAACCGCGGCCCCGGCGCTCGATGATCCCCACGCCCTACTACCTGATCGACAAGGCGGCGCTGCTGCGCAACCTGCAGGTCATCCAGCAGCTGCGCCGCGACAGTGGCGCCAAGCTGCTGCTGGCGCTGAAGTGCTTCGCCACCTGGTCGGTGTTCGACCTGATGCGCGAGTACATGGACGGCACCACCTCGTCGTCGCTGTACGAGGTCAAGCTCGGCTGGCACAAGTTCGGCGGCGAGACCCACGCCTACAGCGTGGCCTTCGCCGACGACGAGATCGACGAGGTCGTCGCGCACTGCGACAAGATCATCTTCAACTCGGTCAACCAGCTCGTGCGCTTCGAGGGCAGGGCCGGCGGCAAGCCGCTGGGGCTGCGGCTGAACCCCGGGCTCAGCGTGTCGGGCCACGATCTGGCCGATCCGGCGCGGCCGTTCAGCCGGCTGGGCGAATCCGACCCGGCGCGCATCCTGTCGATGGTCGACCGGCTGGACGGCGTGATGATCCACAACAACTGCGAGAACGCCGAGTTCGAGCGCTTCGATGCGCTGCTGACCCAGACCGAACAACGCTACGCCGAGGTCTTCGAGCGGGTCGACTGGGTCAGCCTGGGCGGCGGCATCAGCTTCACCGCGCCCGGCTACGCGCTCGATGCCTTTTGCCAGCGGCTGCGCCGCTTCGCGCAGCGCCACCGCGTGCAGGTCTACCTCGAGCCCGGCGAGGCGGCGGTGCGCGGCACGACCACGCTCGAAGTCAGCGTGCTCGACACCGGCTTCAACGGCATGGAGCTGGCGGTGGTCGATGCCTCGACCGAAGCCCACATGCTGGACCTGCTGATCTACCGCGAGACCGCGCCGATCGGCGCCGGGGTGGGCGGGCACCAGGTGCAGATCTGCGGCAAGACCTGCCTGGCCGGCGACATCTTCGGCAGCGGCCGCTTCGAGCAGCCGCTGCGCGTCGGCGATCGGCTGTCGATCGGCGATGCCGCCGGCTACACCATGGTCAAGAAGAACTGGTTCAACGGCGTGCGCATGCCCGCCATTGCACTGCGCGAACTCGATGGCCGCGTGCATGTGGTGCGCAGCTTCTCGTACGACGACTACGTCGGCAGTCTGTCCTGACCCCCGCGGGATCGAACCCGAGTGAATAGGAGCGATCGGATGAAACGCAATGTCCTGATCATCGGCGCCGGCGGCGTCGCCCGAGTCGTGGCGCACAAGTGCGCGCAGAACAACGCGCTGCTGGGCGACATTCACATCGCCTCGCGCACGCTGAGCAAGTGCCACGCCATCATCGAGTCGGTCGAGCGCAAGGGCTCGCTGCAACGCCCGGCGCGGCTGCGCGCGCACGCGCTGGACGCGATGGACACCGCCGCCACCGCGCAGCTGATCCGCGCGACGCAATCCAGCATCGTGATCAACGTCGGCGCGCCCTTCGTCAACATGTCGGTGCTGGCGGCGTGCATCGACACCGGCGCGGCCTACCTCGATACCGCGATCCACGAGGACCCGGCCAAGGTCTGCGAGACGCCGCCGTGGTACGCCAACTACGAGTGGAAGCAGCGCCATGCCTGCCAGCGCGCCGGCGTGACCGCGGTGCTGGGCATCGGCTTCGATCCGGGCGTGGTCAACGCCTACGCGCGCTACGCGCTGGACACCGGCGTCGAGCGCGCCGAGTCGATCGACATCATCGACATCAACGCCGGCAGCCACGGCCGCTACTTCGCCACCAACTTCGACCCCGAGACCAACTTTCGCGAGTTCACCTCGACCGCGTGGTCGTGGGAGAACGGTGCCTGGAAGGCCAACGCGATGTTCGAGCACCGCAAGGAGTGGGACTTGCCGGTGGTGGGCAAGTCGGTCGCCTACCTGACCGGGCACGACGAGCTGCACTCGATGTCGCAGACGCTGGGGGTGCCCGACATCCGCTTCTGGATGGGCTTCAGCGATCACTACATCCAGGTCTTCACGGTGCTGAACAAGCTGGGCCTGCTGTCCGAGCAGCCGGTGCGCACCGCGCGCGGCCAGCAGGTGGTGCCGCTGGAAGTGATCAAGGCGGTGCTGCCCGACCCGGCCTCGCTCGCCCCCGGCTACACCGGCAAGACCTGCATCGGCGTGCTGGTCAAGGGCGTGCAGCGCGGCCGGCCCGAAGAGCTGCTGATCTACAACGTGTGCGATCACGAGGCCAGCTACCAGGAGGTGGAAAGCCAGGCCATCTCCTACACCGCCGGCGTGCCGGCGGCGGCCGCGGCGCTGCTGATCGCCGACGGCACCTGGGATTGCCGCGAGATGGTCAACGTCGAGCAGCTCGACCCGGTACCGCTGATCGCGCTGATGAACCGCATGGGGCTGGTGACGCGCATCCGCGATGCGCGCGGTGACCGCGTGCTCGACCCGCGGCGCGAGCCGGTCGGCCAAGCCGAGCCCAGGCTGCGCGCCAACGCGCGCTAGGCGCGCGCTGCGGCGCGCAGCGCGCGGGGAAGGGACCATGATTCGGCCCGGGCGGTCCGTGGCGCCTTGGTCGACCGCTGCGAGGACACGCCGATGAGCCTGAGCCACCTGCTGCTGCGCCGCGCGTTGCTCGAGCCGCAGCGCGATGCGATCTTCGACGGCATCCGGCCGTGGGCAAGCCACGGCCAATGGGCCGCGCGCAGCGCCGGGCTGGCGCGCCGGCTGCAGCAGGCCGGGCTGGGCAGCGGCGACCGGGTCGTGCTGTTCATGCACAACCAGCCGCGCTATCTTGAAGTGCTGTGGGGCATCTGGTGGGCCGGCCTGGTGGCGGTGCCGGTGAACGCCAAGCTGCACCCGGCCGAGCTGGAATGGATCGTCGGCGATGCCCAGGCGGCCTGGGCCTTCGTCAGCGGCGATCTGCTGACACAGCCGCTGGCCGGCTCGATCCATCAGGTCGACATCGACTCGGCCGAAGCCGACGCGCTGCTGGCGCCGCTGGATGACGTTCGGGCGCAGCCGATCGCGCAGCGCGCCAGCGACGACCTGGCGTGGCTGTTCTACACCAGCGGCACCACCGGGCGGCCCAAGGGCGTGATGCTGACGCAGCGCAACCTGATGACGATGGGGCTGGGCTACTTCGCCGACGTCGATGCGATCGCGCCGCACGACGCCATCGTCTATGCCGCGCCGATGTCGCACGGCTGCGGCATCTACGCGATCCCGCACCTGATGGCCGGCGCGCGCCACGTGGTGCCGGCCAGCCGCGGCGTCGACCCCGCCGAGATGTTCGCGCTGGGCCGCGCGCTCGGGCCGCTGTCGACCTTTGCCGCGCCGACCATCGTCAAGCGGCTGGCCGACCACGTCGAGGCCGCCGGACTGACGCCGGCCGACTGCGCCGCGGCCTTCAAGACCATCGTCTATGGCGGCGCGCCCATGTACCTGGCCGACATCGAGCGTGCGCTGCGGCTGATGGGGCCGCGCTTCGTGCAGATCTACGGCCAGGGCGAAACGCCGATGGTGGCGGCCGCGCTGTCGCGGCAACTCGTGGCCGACCGCAGCCATGCCCGCTGCCGCGAGCGGCGCGCGTCGGTCGGCGTCGCGCAAACGCCGGTGCAATTGCGCGTGGCCGACCCCGGCGGGCGCGAGCTGCCGGTGGGCCAGACCGGCGAGGTGCTGGTGCGCGGCGACACCGTGATGGCCGGCTACTGGC
>CALBTN010000295.1 GCA_937967345.1 uncultured Rubrivivax sp.
GTACGTGCAGGCCGCGGCCGGCGTGGTTGCCGACTCGGTGCCCGAGATGGAGTGGAGGGAAACCGAAGCCAAGGCGCGCGCGCTGGTGCGCGCGGCCGAGCTGGTGGAAGAGGGGTTCTGATACGAATCCGCGTTCGCTCGCATGGCAACGACCAGCGCCGACAACGCGCGCTTGATGCACGAGCCACGCTCAGGCGTCGCGCAGGCGCACGCGCTCGAGCAACTGGTCCAGATAGCGGTCGCCGATGCCCAGATGGGCGAGCTGCTGCACCAGCTGCTCCAGGTACTGGCGGTTGCTGCCGAGCACGCCCGACGCGCGCGCGATCATCTCGGCCGACTGCTCCAGCGTCAGATCGCCGGCATGGTCGGCGTGCGCGGTGTTGGCGGTGAACACCAGCGCGCTGACCTCGCCCTGCGGTGTGTGCAGCCGCAGCACACAGGGCCGGTAGCCGCCGCGGATCATCTCGCGCCGCCACACCATGCCCGACTCGTGCTCGAGCCGCGCCGCGCCGATGTGAAAGGCCAGCCCGGTGCATTCGCCCGCGCCCGGCTGCAGGGTCAGCATCCGCCCCGGGCGGTCGGGCGCGCCGCGGCCGAAGGTGGTGCGCAGGCCGAAGCGGCGGCAGTAGCCGCTCAAGCGGGCCAGGCGCAGCTCGGTGAAATGAAAGCCGGGATCCCAGGTGAGCGAGCCGTAGCCGAAGACCCACAGCCCATCGCCGCCGGCCGCGCTTGCCAGCCCGTCCAGCAACTGGCGGTGGCTGTGCGCCAGCTGCGCGTCGCTGAGCCGCCAATCGGCACCGCGCCCTTGCTCGCGGGCGCGCTCGTCCCACGACGCCAGGCGCTGCGTGGTCACGCGCAGCAGCGAGCCCTCGACCGGCGTGATGCGATCGCGCAGGTGCGGCAGATGGCGGTAGGCGTCGGCGTTGGGCACGCGGTCGTTCCGATACGCGCGCGATCTTGGCATGCCTGGCGGGCGAACGCGCCGCACCGGCCGGGGTGTCTTAGCCCGCGCCGGCCGACAGCAGCTTGGCCGCTGCCTGCTCCTTTTGCTCGGCGGCCTGCAGCAGCTTCATCTGCTGCTCGAACTGGCGCGCGGCGCTGATCATCGCCACCATCGCCTCCACCGGGCTGACGTTGCTGCCTTCGAGCGCGCCTTGCTGCACGCGTGCCGCCGGGTCGGCGTCCAGATCGCCGGCCGCGGCGCGGAACAGCCCGTCATCGCCGCGCGCGAGCGCGCCGGGCTCGGGCGTGACCAGCTTGAGCCGCCCGACCACCTGCGCCCTGGCGTCGCCGACCTTGGCGCTGACGCTGCCGTCGGCGCCGATGTCGATGCGCGCGTTGGCCGGCACCGTGATCGGCCCGCCGTCGCCCAGCACCGGCAGGCCGCTGCGCGTGACCAGCTGGCCCGCGGCGTCGACGTCGAGCGCGCCGCCGCGGGTGTAGGCCTCGGTGCCGTCCAGGCCCTGCACCGCCAGCCACGCGCCGCCGGCCAGCGCGACATCGAGCGCGCGCCCGGTGGTCTGCACCGGGCCCGGCGCCTCGTTGTGGCCGGGCGTGGATTCCAGCGCGTACACCCGCGTGCTGGCGCCGTCGCCGCGCACCGGCACCGCGCGAAAGGCGGCGATCTCGGCGCGAAAGCCCGGCGTGGCGGCGTTGGCCAGGTTGTGCGCGAGCACGTCCTGGCGCTGCATCATCGCCTTCGCGCCGGCCATCGACAGGTAGATCATGCGGTCCATCGCGTTCCTTCAGCCGCCGCGGCGCGCGTGGGCGATCAGCGCAGGTTGACCAGCGTTTGCATCATCTGGTCCTGCGTCTTGATGGTCTGCGCATTGGCCTGGTACACACGCTGCGCGGTGATCATGTTGACCAGCTCGCCGGTCAGGTCGATGTTGCTTTCTTCCAGCGCGCCGGCCTGCAGCACGCCCAGGCTGCCATTGCCGGGCACGCCGACCACCGGCTCGCCCGAGGTGTAGCTCGACGCCCAGGTGTTGTCGCCCAGCGGCTGCAGCCCCTGCGGGTTGCGAAAGTTGGCGATCTCGATCTGGCCAGCGGGCTTGGACTGGCCGTTGGAGTAGTGCGCCATGACGATGCCGTTGCCTTCGACCGCGACCTTGGTCAGCAGCCCGGCGCTGTAGCCGTCCTGCGTCAGGTCGGTGATGCCGAAGGCCGAGCCGAACTGGGTGGCTGCGCTCAGGTCCAGATCCATCGTGATCGGCACCGTCTGGGCCCCCACCGAGTTGGTCGTCTGCCCGATCGTCAGTGTCACCGGGCCGGTCGGCGAAGTTGGCGTCTTGCCGTCCGATGTGAAGCTGATCGTCGTGATCTTCGCCAGTGCTGGCGGGTTTGATCCGGCGGGGTCGACGAAACTGCCATTGGCAGTGGCATAGATGTCCCAGGTGTCGGTGCCCGTCTTCTGGAAATAGAAGTTCAACGCCACATCCTGACCCTTGGCGTCGTACACCGTCATCGACGTGGCGTTGTTGTAGGTGCTGGCATCGGCATAGTCGATCGGCGGCGAGCTCGGCGGCACCACCGCCTTTCGCGCATCGAAGTTGACTTCCATCGCCGCACGCGTGGTCGCGCTCGGTTCGATGCCGCTGGTGGGCAGCTGCAGCGGCACCGCGCGCCCGGGCTGGATCACGCCGGCGCTGTCGGCGGCGTAGCCCAGCAGCTTGTCCTGCGCGTTGTTCACCAGGAAGCCGTCGCGGTCGAGCTTGAACTGGCCGTTGCGGGTGTAGGTCACCGGGCTCGCGCCATCGGTCACCTGGAAGAAGCCGGGGCCGTTGACCGCCAGGTCCAGCGGGTTGCCGGTGGTCGACACGTTGCCCTGGGTGAACTGCTGCGCCACCGTTTGCAGCGCGGTGCCGATGCCCACCAGGTTGGTGCCCGCGCCGTTGAGCGAGGTGGCGTACACGGCGGCGAACTCGGCGCGCGCGACCTTGGAGCCGTAGGTGTTGGCGTTGGCGATGTTGTTGCCGATGACCTCGAGGTTCTTGCTCGAGGCGTTCAG
>CALBTN010000296.1 GCA_937967345.1 uncultured Rubrivivax sp.
CGAGATTTCTGCCTGTCTCGTGGGCTCGGAGATGTGTATAAGAGACAGCCGGTGGCCACCTGCAGTCCCAGCCCGGCCGGCACACCGTAGCCCATGGTCGCGTAGTAGCCGGGCGCGATCAGCCCGGTGGGCTCCAGGTCCATCGCGGTGAACAGGCAATCGCCGACGTCGCTGGCCAGCGGCATCGGGCCGTGCCGGCGCATCAGCGCGTTCAGCGCCGCGGCGATGTCGTGCGGGCGCACCGCGCGCGTGGCGTCGTCTTGGACCGGCTCGCTGGCGGCCGGCGCCACTGCGGCGGGGCTGGCCGCAATCGCGGGGCGGGCGCTGGCTGACCCGGCCGGCACGCGCTGCAGCAGCGCGTCGACCAGCGCGCCCACCGGCAGCTGGTGGTAGACGTGGTGGTCGATCAGTACGTCGCCGTCGAAGACCTGGATCGCGTGGCGCAGGTCGATGCGCCGCGCCGACACCGCGAAGTTGGTGTCCGACACGATCACCCCCAGCAGCAGCAGCGCGTCGGAGTTCTCCACCAGCTCGCTCACGGCTTCGTCGCCGGCCAAGCCGAGGTAGGTGCCCAGCAGCGGCACATCGGCGTGCGCGAGCAGGCCGCGGCCCATGAAGCTGGTGACCACCGGGATGCCCAGCCGCCGCGCCAGCTCGGCCACCTGCGCTTCCAGTGCGTAGCGGCGCACCTCGACGCCGGCCATCAGCACCGGCCGCTTGGCGCTGGCCAGCCGCGCCAGCAGCTCGTCGGCGCAGGCGGCCAGCCGGTCGGGGTCGGGCGCGAAGGCTTGCGGCGGCGGCACCGCGCCGCACGCGACGCCGGGCATGTCGCGCGGAATCTCCAGGTACACCGGGCGCGAGCGCGCCAGCGCGGCGTCGAGCACGCGCCCGATCAGCGCCGGTGCGCGCTCGGCGTCATCGAGCCGGGCGCGGTCGATGGTGAGCTCCTCGAACAGCCGCCACTGCGAATCGAGCGTCTTGACCTGGTGGTGCAGCAAGAAGCCGCTGGCCGCCTCGTGCGCGGCAGGTGCGCCCGACAGCACCACCAGCGGCACGCGCTCGGCGTAGGCGCCGGCCACCGCGTTGACCAGGTTGAACGCGCCGGCGCCATAGGTAACCGCAGCCACGCCCAGCCCGCCGCGGGCGCGCGACGCGGCATCGGCGGCAAAGCCCACGCCCGGCTCGTGCGACAGCGTGTGCAGCGGCAGCACGCCAGCGGCCTCGATCTGGCGGAACAGCGGCAGCGCAAAGTCGCCGGGGATGCCGAACACTTCGGTGGCGCCGCGCGCTTGCAGCGCCTGCAGCAGTCGTTGGGTCAGGTTCATCGGTGGCTGGGCCGCGTGGCGCGGCACTGACAATGAATGGGGGGAGAAAGCCCGGGGCCGCGTCGCTGCAGCGCTCAGGGCTCGTGCGGCGCCGGCACCAGCTTGATCACCGGCCGGCGCACGACGGCGCCTTCGGGCAGCGGCGGCAGCGGCCCGACGATCCTCTTCGTCGGCAGCGTCAGATGTGTATAAGAGACAGCTCGAAGAACGCCTGCAGCCCGCTTTGAAACAGCAGCCGCAGCCGGCAACTGGGCGACAGCACGCAGTTGTCGGTCTGGGGGTCGAAGCACTCGACCAGCCGGAAGTCGCTTTCCGATGCGCGCACCACGTCGCCGACGCGGATGTCCTCGGCGGGCTTGAGCAGCC
The DNA here is from genome assembly GCA_937967345.1 of uncultured Rubrivivax sp. Taxonomy (GTDB): domain Bacteria; phylum Pseudomonadota; class Gammaproteobacteria; order Burkholderiales; family Burkholderiaceae_C; genus Rubrivivax. The sequence goes on from CALBTN010000296.1 coordinate 1,692, forward strand.
GCAGCCCGCCGCCGCGCCCGCGCGTGGTCTCGATCAGGCCGCGCCGCGCCAGGTCGTTGACCACCTTCATCAGGTGGTTCTTCGACAGGTTGTAGTGCTCGGCCAGCTCCGCCACCGTGACCAGCGACTGGCGGTTGACCGCGCAGTACATCAGCACGCGCAGCGTGTAGTCGGTGTACTCGGAAAGCCGCATGCAAGACCTTGAAAGATGCGCCCAGTTTATTGCTTTGAAGCAGCCGCACCATTAACATGCATCAAGTTCGCATGTTTTAAGTGATTCCCCGCGATGAGCGCTTGCGCGCCGCGGCGTGGCGCCGGTGTCCCGCCGCGTGGTGGCGGCCAGGCCCCGGCATGACGGCCGCGGCGGCTGACTTCAACTTCCAAAGAATTGCGCCATGACCTTTGTCGTCACCGAATCGTGCATCCGCTGCAAGTACACCGACTGCGTCGACGTGTGCCCGGTGGATGCCTTCCGCGAGGGGCCCAACTTTCTCGTCATCGACCCCGATGACTGCATCGACTGCGCGGTGTGCGTGCCCGAGTGCCCGGTCAACGCGATCTATGCCGAAGAGGATGTGCCTGGCGACCAGCAGTCTTTCATCCCGCTGAACGCCGAGCTGGCGCGCGAATGGAAACCCATCACGCGCACCAAGGCGGCGTTGCCCGACGCCGAGGAGTGGAGCAAGATCGAACACAAACTGCCCGAGCTGAAGCGATGAACCGTCCCGTGATCCCGATCCGCCCGGTCGGCGCCGACGATGCCGACAGCGCGCAACTGGTGTCGCTGTACCAGAAGGGGCCGGAGATCTACGCGCGCTCGGTCAAGGGCTGGTTCGCGGGGTGGCGCTGGGTGTTCGTGTGGCTGACGCAGCTGTTCTTCTACGGCATGCCGTGGCTGCAGTGGAACGGCCGCCAGGCGCTGCTGTTCGACCTGGACGCGCAGCGCTTTTACATCCTGGGGCTGGTACTGTACCCGCACGACCTGATCTTCCTGGCCGCGCTGCTGGTGATTTCGGCGCTGGCGCTGTTCTTCTTCACCGCGGTGGCCGGGCGGCTGTGGTGCGGCT
>CALBTN010000297.1 GCA_937967345.1 uncultured Rubrivivax sp.
ACGATCAGGTTGCGCCGGTTCAGGAAGATGCCCACCACCGCCAGCGCGAACAGCATGCCGCCCAGCGACAGGTAATGGCCGAGCGTGATCGGTCCGAAGCTCATCCCTGACTCCCGTCGGTGCGCGGCGCGGCCGGAACTTCAACCGTCGGGCGCATCGGCACCACGCGCAGCCGGTCGGCCTTCTTGACCCTGATCTGCAGGCTCGGATCGATCGCGCGATTGCCCTTGCGCCGGCGCAGCGTCAAGGTGATGGCGGCGATGATCGCCACCAGCAGCAACACCGCGGCCACCTGCAGCGGATACAGGTAGTTGGTGTAGATCTCCAGGCCCAGCATCTTGCTGTTGCCCAGCTTGAGTTCCAGCGGATCCGGCGGCGGCGCCTCGGTCAGACGGAACCCGCCCATCAGCACCAACGCCATCTCCAGCGCGATCAGCGCGCCGATGAAGCCGGCCAGCGGGAAGTTCTTCCAGAACCCCTGCCGCAACGCCTCGGCGTCGACGTCGAGCATCATGATGACGAACAGGAACAGCACCATCACCGCGCCGACGTAGACCAGCACCAGCGCGATGGCCAGGAACTCGGCGCGCAGCATCATCCAGATGCACGCGGCAGTGGCGAACGACAGCACCAGGAACAGCGCCGAGTGCACGGTGCTGCGCGCGGTGACGACACGGAATGCCGCCAACAGCAGCACCAGGGAGAAGAAGTAGAACAACGCGCTCGTCATGATCTTGGTTGGCGCCCGAAGTCCCGCTGCGATGGCCTCAGCGGTACTTGGCGTCGGCCTCCTTCGCGGCAGCGATTTCTTTCTCGTAGCGGTCGCCCACGGCCAGCAGCATGTCCTTGGTGAAGTACAGGTCGCCGCGCTTCTCGCCGTGGTATTCGAAGATGTGCGTCTCGACGATGGAGTCGACCGGGCAGCTTTCTTCGCAGAAGCCGCAGAAGATGCACTTGGTGAGGTCGATGTCGTAGCGCGTGGTGCGGCGCGTGCCGTCGGCGCGCACGTCGCTCTCGATGGTGATGGCCATCGCCGGGCACACGGCCTCGCACAGCTTGCAGGCGATGCAGCGCTCCTCGCCGTTCTCGTAGCGGCGCAGCGCGTGCAGGCCGCGGAAGCGCGGGCTCAGCGGCGTTTTCTCCTCGGGAAACTGCACGGTGATCTTGCGCGCCCAGAAGTACTTGCCGGTGATGCGCAAGCCCTTGAACAGCTCGGTCAGCATGAAGCTGGACATCAGATCCTTGAACGAGGCTACGGCGGACATAGGTTGGGTCCCGGTTGTCGTCACCAGATGTTGAAGGGCGACTTGATCCACAGGCCGACCACCACCAGCCACACCAGCGTGACCGGGATGAAGATCTTCCAGCCCAAGCGCATGATCTGGTCGTAGCGGTACCGCGGGAAGGTGGCGCGCACCCACAGGAACAGGGTGACGACGACGAAGGTCTTGGCGATCAACCAGGCCCAGCCGGGCAGCCAGTTGAACGGCGCGAAGCCCACCGGCGACAGCCAGCCACCGAGGAACAGGATCGAGGTCAGGATCGAGACCAGGATCATGTTGGCGTACTCGGCCAGGAAGAACATCGCGAAGGCCATGCCCGAGTACTCGATCATGTGTCCGGCGACGATCTCGGATTCGCCCTCGACCACGTCGAAGGGGTGGCGGTTGGTTTCCGCCAGGCCGGAGATGAAGTAGACGACGCAGATCGGCAGCAGCGGCAGCCAGTTCCACGACAGGAAGTTCAGCCCCATGTCGGCAAACCGGCCGCGGCTTTGCGTCATCACGATGTCGGTCATGTTCAGGCTGGCCGACACCATCAGCACCACGACCATCGCGAAGCCCATCGCGATCTCGTAGGACACCATCTGCGCCGATGCGCGCAGCGCGCCGAGCAACGCGTACTTCGAGTTGCTGGCCCAGCCGGCGATGATCACGCCGTAGATCTCGAGCGAAGTCACGGCCAGCAGGAACAGCAGCCCGGCATTGACGTTGGCCAGCGCGACCTCGGGGCCGAAGGGGATCACCACCCATGCCACCAGGGCCGGCATGATCGCCATCACCGGCCCCAGGAAGAACAGCGGCTTGTTGGCCGCGCTCGGGCGGATGATCTCCTTGAAGACCAGCTTGACCGCATCGGCGATCGGCGTCAGCAAGCCGTAGGGCCCGACGCGGTTCGGGCCCGGGCGCAGCTGGGTGAAGCCGATCCCCTTGCGCTCCCACAGCGTCAGGTAGGCGACGCAGCCCATCAGCGGCAGCAGCAGCGCGACGATCTTGATCAGGTTCCACACCACGGCCCACAGCGTGGTGCCCATCAGCGATACGCCGAACTGGTTGACGGTATCGAGCATGCCGATTCCTCAGGCCCGCGTGACGTTGATGGGGCCGAACATCGGGCCGAGCGCGAGGGTGTCGGCATGCCCGGCGGGCACGCGCACGACCCCGGCGGCAAGCCCCGCGTCCTCGACCGCAGCGATGATCAGCGTGTGAGCGCCCTGCTCGATGCGCACCGGCTCGCCGTGGCGCAGCCCGAGTTCGGCCCACAGCGTGCTCGGCAGGCTGGCGACCGGGGCGCGCGCGTCGGCGGTGCGCTGCAGCGACGGCGCGCGACGCACCAGCGCATCGGTGGCATAGATCGGCACGTCGGCAATGCGCTGCCAGGCGGCTGCGGCATGTTCGATCGGCGCCAAGGCTGTCTCGGTGCGGTTGTCCAGCCGGGCCGCGATTGCGGCCGCATCGCCGATGGCCTCGGTGCGCACCTGCTCGGCGTTGTCTTGCTCGAAGCCGTCGAGCTCGAGCAGGTTGCCCAGCACGCGCAGCACCTTCCACGCCGGGCGGGTCTCGCCCAGCGGCGGCGCCACGCCGGTGAAGGTCTGCAGCCGCCCCTCGGCGTTGACGAAGCTGCCGGCGGTCTCGGTGAACGGCGCGATCGGCAGCAGCACGTCAGCGTTCTCGACCGTCGCGTCCTTGAAGCTGGTCAGCGCGACCACCAAACCGCTGCGCTGCAGCGCGGCACGCGCAGCCGGCGCGTCGGCCGCGTCCAGCTCGGGCTCGACGTGCAACAACAGCAGCGCCGGCATGCCTTGCGTCAGCATCTGGCCGGCATTCAGGCCGCCGGCGCCGGGCATCGCGCCGACCAATTGCGCGCCCACGTTGTTGGCCGCCTCGCCGAAATAGCCGACGCTGGCCCCGGTGTGTTCGGCGATCCACTGCGCCAGCGCCAGCAACTGCGAGGCCTGCGGATGCTGCGCGGCGGCATTGCCCAGCAGCACCGCCTTGCGCTCGGACTTCAGCAGCGACTCGGCAATTGCACCGGCGTCACCTCCGGCGTTGCCCGCCAGCGGTGCGGCGATGCCCTTGCTTGCGGCCACCGCGCTGGCCACATCGGCCAGCGACTGCAACCATGCCGACGGCGCGGCGTACACGCTGGTGCCCAGCGTCATCGCCCAATCGTCATCCAGCGCGTGCAGGCGGTGGATCTGCGCACCCTGGCGTGCCGCCTGGCGCAGCCGCTGCGCCAGCAGCGGGTGGTCCTTGCGCAGGAACGAGCCGATCACCAAAGCCGACTGCAAGGTCGACAGCGACGCCACCGGGCTGCCGAGCCAGCGTGCCGAGCCTGATCTCGAGGAGTTGCCGAAGTCCGCGTGCCGCAGGCGATGGTCGATGTTCTCGCTGCCCAGGCCACGCACCAGCTTGGCCAGCAGGTGCAGTTCTTCCACGGTGCTGTGGCCAGCGGCCAGCGCACCGATGCCCTGGCTGCCGAACTCGGCCTTGACGCGCTTCAGGCCATCGGCGACGTAGCTCAGCGCGGTGTTCCAGTCGACCGCCAGCCACTTTCCGTCCTGCTTGATCATCGGGCCGGTCAGGCGCGACGGACTGTTCAGCGCCTCGTACGCGTAGCGGTCGCGGTCGGCGATCCAGCACTCGTTGACCGCTTCGTTCTCCAGCGCGACCACGCGCATGACCTTGCCTGCCTTGGTCTGCACCACCAAGTTGGCGCCCAGGGAGTCGTGCGGGCTGACGCTGCGCCGGCGGGCCAGCTCCCAGGTGCGCGCGGTATAGCGAAACGGCTTGCTCGTCAGCGCACCCACCGGGCACAGGTCGATCACGTTGCCCGACAGCTCGGAATCGACCGTGCGTCCGTTGATCGTGGTGATCTCCGCGTGCTCGCCGCGATGCACCATGCCGAGCTCCATCACGCCGGCGATCTCCTGGCCGAAGCGGATGCAGCGCGTGCAGTGGATGCAGCGCGTCATCTCCTCCATCGAGATCAGCGGGCCGACGTCCTTGCGCAAGACGACGCGCTTCTCCTCGGTGTAGCGCGACGCGGATTTGCCGTAGCCGACGGCCAGATCCTGCAGCTGGCACTCGCCGCCCTGGTCGCAGATCGGGCAGTCCAGCGGATGGTTGATCAGCAAGAACTCCATCACCGACTTCTGCGCGGCCAACGCCTTCACGCTCTTGGTGTGCACCACCATGCCCGGCGTGACCGGCGTGGCGCAGGCCGGCATCGGTTTGGGTGCCTTCTCGATCTCGACCAGGCACATGCGGCAGTTGGCCGCGATGCTGAGCTTCTTGTGATAGCAGAAGTGCGGGATGTACACGCCAGCCGCGTCGGCCGCATGCATCACCATGCTGCCGGGGGCGACGGTGACGGTCTTGCCGTCGAGCTGCAGTTCGATCATGTTGTGGCCAGCGCCGCGGTACCGACAGCGCAGCGTTTGTGTTCGACGTGGTGCACGAACTCGTCGCGGAAGTGCTTGATCATGCCGCGTACCGGCATCGCCGCGGCATCGCCCAGCGCGCAGATGGTGCGGCCCATGATGTTGTCGGCCACCGAGTCGAGCACGTCGATGTCCTCCATGCGGCCCTTGCCGTGCTCGATGCGCTCGACCAGCCGCCACAGCCAGCCGGTGCCTTCGCGGCAGGGGGTGCACTGGCCGCAGCTTTCGTGCTGGTAGAAGTAGCTCAGGCGCAGCAAGCACTTGACCATGCAGCGGGTGTCGTTCATCACGATCACCGCCCCCGAGCCGAGCATCGAGCCGGCCTTGGCGATGGAGTCGTAGTCCATCGTGCAGTCGAGCATGATCTTGGCCGGCAGCACCGGCGACGACGAGCCGCCGGGAATCACCGCCTTCAGTGCCCCACCCTTCACGCCGCCGGCCAGTTCGAGCAGTTCGGCGAACGGTGTGCCCATCGGAACCTCGAAGTTGCCCGGCGCGTTGACGTCGCCGACCACCGAGAAGATCTTCGTGCCGCCGTTGTTCGGCTTGCCGACTTCCAGGTAGCGCGTGCCGCCGTTGCGGATGATCCACGGCACCGCGGCGAAGGTCTCGGTGTTGTTGATCGTGGTCGGCCGGCCGTAGACGCCGAAACTGGCGGGGAACGGCGGCTTGTAG
>CALBTN010000298.1 GCA_937967345.1 uncultured Rubrivivax sp.
CGCTTCGACGACACCAACCCCGAGAAGGAAGAGCAGGAGTACGTCGACGCCATCGTCGAGATGGTGCACTGGCTGGGCTACGACTGGCGCGCCGCCTACCCCGACGGCAGCGTGCGCGAGCACCTGTACTACGCCAGCGACTACTTCGACTTCATGTACCGCGCGGCCGAAGCGCTGATCGCAGCCGGCCTGGCCTACGTCGACGAACAAAGTGCCGACCAGATGCGCGCCAGCCGCGGCGACTTCGCCACGCCCGGCACCGACAGCCCGTTCCGCGATCGCAGCCCGGCCGAGAACCTGGCGCGTTTTCGGCAGATGCGCGACGGGCAGCACGCCGACGGCGCGATGGTGCTGCGCGCCAAGATCGACATGGCATCGCCCAACATCAACCTGCGCGACCCGGCGCTGTACCGCATCAAGCGCGCCACGCACCACAACACCGGCGACCGTTGGTGCATCTACCCGATGTACACCTACGCGCACCCGCTGGAGGACGCGCTCGAGCAGATCACGCACAGCATCTGCACGCTCGAATTCGAGGACCAGCGCCCGTTCTACGACTGGGTGCTGGAGCGCCTGGCCGAACTCGGCCTGCTCGCGCACCCGCTGCCCAAGCAGTACGAGTTTGCAAGGCTGAACCTGACCAACATCGTCACCAGCAAGCGCAAGCTGCGCCAGATGGTCGAACAAGGCGTGGTCGACGGCTGGGACGACCCGCGCCTGCCCACGCTGGTGGGCATGCGCCGGCGCGGCTACACGCCCGAGAGCCTGCGCCTGCTGGCCGAGCGCAGCGGCGTCAGCAAGGCCGGTGGCTGGATCGACTACAGCGCGCTGGACATCGCGCTGCGTGACGACCTGGACGCCAAGGCGCCGCGCGCGATGGCGGTGCTCGACCCGCTGAAGTTGGTGCTGAGCAACTGGGACCAGGTCATCGGCCGCGGCCAGACCCTGCCCTGCACCGCGCCACGCTTCCCGGGCCAGGGCGAGCGCGGCACGCGCGAGTTCACGCTCGGGCCCGAGGTCTGGATCGAGCGCGAGGACTTCATGATCGAGCCGCCGCGCGGCTACCACCGGCTGAGCCCGCCGCGCAGCGATGCCAACGGCAAGCGCATCGAAGGCAGCGTGGTGCGGCTGAAGTACGGCTACGTGATCCGCTGCACCGGCTACACGCTGGGCGCGGGCGGTGAAGTGGCCGAAGTGCAGGCCGAATTGATCCCCGACACGCGCAGCGGCACGCCGGGGGCTGATGCGGTCAAGACCAAGGGCGTGCTCACCTGGGTGGCGGCGCACGACGGCCTGCGCGCCGAGGTGCGGCTGTACGAGCGGCTGTTCACCGAAGCGCAGCCCGACGCCGCCGGCCGCGACTTCAAGGACTGCCTGAACCCCGACAGCCGCAAGGTGCTGACGGGCTGGCTCGAGCCGTCGCTGGCCGGCACCAACGCCGACGAGCGTTTCCAGTTCGAGCGCCACGGCTACTTCGTCGCCGACCGCAAGGACCACGCGGCCGGCGCGCCGGTGTTCAACCGCATCACCGCGCTGAAGGACAGTTGGGCGAAGTAGCTGGCACCGGCGCGCTGCCAGCGCGAACGGACCGGCCGCAGAGTCGAAGCGCCGCGACACCAGGGATGCCGGCGCTTGCGACGCAGCCCCGCGCGGGGCCACGTGTCAGCCCAGGCCGGCCACCAGCTTCGTCATCTCTTCGAGCGTGAAGCCGCGCATCGTCTGCGTGCGCACGTTGCCAAGCGCAGCGGTCTCGAGCGCGACCCTCATGACCGCCTCCTCCGGCCCTTCGATGATCAGCACCAGATCGCAGGCGCCCGTCGTCCAATGAACGCTCTTGACCGACACGCCGGCAGCCTCGGCCGCTGCCTTGAACGCGCCGAAGCGTGCCGGCGAGTCCTTGATGTTGCGTGCGCCCTGGTCGGTAAAACTTGCCAAGGTGATGTAGGCGGCCATATGCCTTCTCCGGCCACGACGGGCGTGGCTGCAAGGCGGTCGATGCGTGGCGGCCGTGCGGCGAGGCCGCCATCGCCTGCGACGGCCGACGAGCGAGAGGTCTGCAATCTACGCGCGTGCCGATCGGTCTGCAGCGAGCATCGACTTTCGGGATCCATCGCTGCCGGCGGCCTGCGCGATGCGCTCGAGCAGCATCTCGCTCGAGCCGTCGACCAAGCAGGCCACCCGCGCGCCCGCCAGGTGGCGGCCGAAGGGATGGTGCTGGCGCAAGCCTTCGGCGCCCATCGCCTGCGCCAGCGCCGGCAGCTGGCGCTCGGCCATGCGGGTGGCGAACAGCTTGGCCTGCGCCGCCGCGAGCTGCGCATCCGCGCCCGCGTCGATGCGCTCGGCCGCCTGCGCCACCAGCAGGCGCGACGCCGCCAGTTCGGTCGCCGCCTCGGCGAGCCGCCAGCGCCAGCCCTGGTGCGCGGCCAGCGGCTGGCCGAAGCTGTAGCGCTGCCGGCCGTGGCCGCCCGCCACGCGCAGCGCCTCGCCGACCATGCCGTTGCACATCGCGGCGATATAGCAGCGCGCACCGTTGATCGAGCGCAGCGCCGACTTGAAGGCGCGCCCCGGCGGCTGCAGCATCTCCTGGTCGCTGACGGCGTAGCCCTCCAGGCCAAAGCCGCCGGCGCCGATCGCGTGCTGGCCGGTCAGCGCGAACGCTGGCTCGCGCACGAAACCGGCACGCGTCGCGTCGACCAAGAAACACGCGATGCCGCGTGCGCCGCTGCCGGCCTCGGTCTGCGCGTACAGCACGATCACGTCGGCCGCCGCCGCGTTGGTGATCCACGCCTTGGCGCCGTCCAGCCGCCAGCCCGCCGCGATGCGCGTGGCCCGCGTCGTGATTGCGCCGAAGTCCGAGCCGGCGCCCGGCTCGGTCAGCGCGGTGCAGCCCAGGCGTCGTGCCTGCAGCAGATCGGGCAGGTAACGCCGCGCCAGCCCGGTGCTGGCCTCGCGCGCCAGCTTGGCCGCCACGTTGTGCGTGTTCAGCAGCGACATCGTGAAGGCGAAGTCGGCCGCGCCCAGCACTTCGGCCACCTGCGCCTTGACCCGGTAGCCCAGGCCCAGGCCGCCGAACGGCTGCGGCACTTCGATGCCGGTCAAGCCGATCGCGGCTGCGGCGGCGAGGGCCTCGTGCGCGATGCGCCGATCGGCTTCCCAGCGCGGCGCGCCGGGCATCACGACGTCGCGCGCGAACTCGGTGGCGCGTTGCAGCAGCAGGTTGGCGGCATCCACGGCGTGGCCCTCCTTCGCAATTGCGCCCGAGCCTAGCGCAGCCCGGGCCGACGCGGGCAGGCTGGCACTTGGCCGGGGGGCAGCCGGCGGGATCAGCCCCAGCGGGTCTCGCTGTCCACCCGCAGCCGATCGGCGGGTGCGTCCGCCGCAGCTTTGGCGTCGTGCGGGCCGATCGAGCGGGTCAGAGCACGTTCCATCAAACGGCCCCACGCGCCGTCACTGCTGCCGCTGGCCAGTTCGAGCTCGCGCAGCGCGACGCGGCGCTCGAAGGCGTCGGGCGCGCCTTCAGGCAAACGATCGACCGCGCGCTTGGGGTCCTGGCCGAAGTGCAGCGCGGTGCGCTGCACCAGCGCCTTGAACATCTGCGACACGCGCGACGGCGACACCTTCAGCTCGGCCGCGAGCTGGGTCGGCGTCAAGCCGACGCCGAGGTAGGCGTCGATCACCCGGCGCTCGCGCGGCGGCAGCGCCGCGAAGAAGCGCTCGAGCCGGCGCAGCACGATCGCGGTGTCGACCCGGGCTTCGACCTCGTCGTGCGGCGTCGCCGCCGATGGCTCGCGCATCTCGGGGTCGGCGTCGTCGCCGCTGGCGCTGTTCAGCGCGCGCCCTTGCGCTTCGGCGTGCTCGAGCTTGGCAAGCTCGTCGATGCTCATCTCGCACAGCGCGGCCAGCTGCGCCAGCGTCGGCTCGCGGCCGTGCGCGTTGCGCAGCCGCTCGCGCGCGATCTGCACCGCCTTGATCTTGCGCCGGTGGCCGCGGCCGAGGTGGTCCATCTGGCGCAGTTCGTCGAGCATCGCACCCTTGACGCGCGAGCGCGCATAGCGCACGAAGGCCTCGGTCGCCTCGGGCGTGTCGCGTTCGCCGGGCCACTGAAAACCCAGCGCCGCCTGGGCCACCGCGATCAGGCCCACCTGGATCAGGTCGGCTCGGTCGACGTTGGACGGCAGGTGCCGCGACAGCGCCTGTGCCTGCTTGCGCACCCACGATTCGTTGCGCGCGATCAGCGCGCAGGGCACGCCTTGCATCGAGATCATGGGGCGCATGCTAGTCGCGCCGCCGCCCGGCGTGGGGCGCAAAACTACCGGGTTCGGTTGGCAAATAGCAAGATCAACCGCGGCCGCGCAGGCGGCCCAGCAACGTCACCACGAGCACGATCACCGCGCCGGCCGCCATGCCCACCAGCGCATCCAGCAGCATCGGCGTCAGTGCTTGCAGCAAGGCGCCCAGCGGCAGCGCGCCTGCCGCCGCGGCCAGCGCGTCGATCGCGTGGTCCAGCCGCGGCACACCGTGGGTGAGGATGCCCCCGCCCACCAGGAACATGGCCGCGGTGCCGGCCACCGACAACGCCTTCATCAACCACGGCGCGGTGCGCAGCAGGCCGTGGCCGAGCGCGCGCTTGAGCCCGCTCAGCGGCTGCGCCGGGTCGCTGCGCGACAGGTGCAGCCCGGCGTCGTCGAGCTTGACGATGCCGGCGACGAA
>CALBTN010000299.1 GCA_937967345.1 uncultured Rubrivivax sp.
GTGGTGGAGGACAACGACGTCAACATGATGATCTGCGTGGCCCTGCTCGAGCAGCGCGGCGCGCATGTGGTCCAAGCGGCAGACGGCCGGCTGGCGCTGCAGGCTGTGCGGGAGCAAGCGGAGCAAGGGCGCGCCATCGATCTCGTGCTGATGGACTTGCAGATGCCCGTGATGGGGGGGCTGGAGGCGACGCGGCTGCTGCGTGCGGAGTACAACCGTTTCGAGTTGCCGATCATCGGCCTGTCCGCCGTGGCCTTTGCCTCCGAGCGGGCCGATGCCTTGGCTGCCGGGATGAACGACTTCGTCGTCAAGCCGATCGAACCGCGCAAGCTCGAGCGCGCAATCATTCGCGCAGCAGCGGAGCGCATGGAGGTTTTGCGATGAACACAGCAGCAGTTCGCGTGGCCCGCCTGGCCGGCGCAGTCGGCGCCGAGATCTCGGGCATCGATCTGCGTGAACCCCTGCCTGCCGAACAGCGCGCTGCGGTGCGCCGCATCTGGCTAGAGAACGGCGTCGTGTTCCTGCGCGACCAGCCACTGACGGCGGACCAGTTCCTGGCGTTTGCCGAAGCGATCGGTACGCCGGTGGAGTACCCCTTTGTCAATGGCATCGCCGGCTACCCCACGATCATCGAAGTCAAGAAGCTCGAGCACGAGCGTGTCAACTTCGGTGGTGTCTGGCACACCGACACGGCCTACTTCGAGCGGCCTCCGATGGCCACGCTGCTGCTGGCGCGCGAGGTGCCTCCTCAGGGCGGCGACACCTTGTTTGCCAGCCAGGTGGCGGCCTACGAGGCCTTGTCAGACGGCATGAAGCGGCTGCTGGCGACCTTGGGCTGCGTGAACAGTTCCGACAAGGCCGACACCTCGCGCACCCGTGAAGACCGCATCGCGGAAGGTGGCCGCGGCGAGCGGCGCAGCTACGAGGCCGTGCACCCGGCGGTGCGTGTCCACCCCGAAACCGGCCAGCGCGCGCTGTACATGAACGCCGGCCACACCGTGCGCTTTGCCGGCATGTCCGAAGCCGAAAGCGCGCCGCTGCTGGCGTTCCTTTTCGAGCATCAGAAGAAGGAGGAGTTCACCTGCCGCTTTCGCTGGCAGCCAGGCTCGCTCGCCTTGTGGGACAACCGCTGCGTGCAGCACTACCCCGTCAACGACTATCACGGGCACCGCCGCGTGATGCATCGCATCACGCTGGAGGGCGATGTACCCCAAGGCTGAGCGACCCCGGCGACCGAGTTCGGCGCTGGCCGGCTCCGTCACTGGGCCTGATGGCGCACCACGCATCGGCCGGCTGATGGGCCTGAACGAGGACTGGCGGCGCCGCAGCTTGGCGGCGGTCTGGCATCCCTGCACGCAGATGAAGCTGCACGAGGCGGACGGCGCGCCCAACGGCGCCGCGCAGCCGCTGGTGCCGATCGCACGCGCCGAGGGGGTCTGGCTGCACGACTTCGAAGGCCGGCGCCTGCTCGACGGCATCAGCTCCTGGTGGGTGAACCTGTTCGGCCACAACCACCCGGCGATCCGCGCCGCGCTGGTCGAACAGCTGGACCAGCTGGACCACGTGCTGCTGGCCGGCTTCACGCACGCGCCGGTGGTGCGGCTGTCCGAACGTCTGGCCGCATTGACCGGCCTTGGCCACGCCTTCTACGCCAGCGACGGGGCCTCGGCCGTCGAGATCGCGCTGAAGATGAGCGCGCACCACTGGCGCAACGCCGGCCGGCCGGCCAAGTGCCGCTTCGTCGGCGTGGCCGGCGGTTATCACGGCGAAACCATCGGTGCGCTGGCGGTGACCGACATCGCATTGTTCCGAGAGGCCTACGCGCCGCTGCTGCGCCTGGCCGCGACCGTGCCCAGTCCCGATGCGCGCGCGGCCGGCGACGGCGAGGACGCCGCCGCAGTGGCCGAGCGTGCCGCGGCCGCGCTGGCCGACTGGTTGGCCGAGCACCACGCCGAGACCGCCGCACTGATCGTCGAGCCTTTGGTGCAAAGCGCCGCCGGCATGGCCATGCACCACCCGCGTTACCTGC
>CALBTN010000300.1 GCA_937967345.1 uncultured Rubrivivax sp.
CGGTGATCACGCCCTGCACCGCACCGTACTCGTCGACCACGAACACCATGTCGGCGCTGGTCTGGCGAAAGTGCTCGAGCAGTTCCATGCCCGACAGCGTTTCGGGCACGAACACCGGCGGCTTCAGGTGCTCGGACAGGTCGGGCCTGAGCCCCTGCGCCAACGGCGGCAGCAGCGTGTGCACCGACACCACGCCGATCACGTCGTCGACGCTGCCGCGGCACACCGGGTAGCGCGTGCGCCCGCTTTGCACGATGCGCTCGAGCATCTGCTCCAGCGGCGCCGCGGCATCGAGCCAGACGATGTCGGCGCGCGGGATCATCATCGAGCCGATCTGGCGGTCATCCAGGCGGAACACGTTGCGCACCATCTGGTGCTCTTGCGCCTCGATCACGCCGGCACCCACGCCCTCCTCCAGGCTGGCCGCGATCTCTTCTTCGGTGACGCTGCGCGACGGCCCGCCGCGGATGCCCAGCAGCCGCAGCACGGTCTCGGTGCTGGCACCCAGCAGCCACACGAATGGCCGCGCTGCGGCCGACATCCAGTTCATCGGCCGCGCCACCAGCCGCGCCAGCACCTCGGGGTACATCTGGCCCAGCCGCTTGGGCACCAGCTCGCCGAAGATGATGGTCAGGAAGGTGATCACCGCCACCACCATGGCCGTGGCGCTGACCGCCGCAGCCCGCGGCTTGACCGGCAGCACCTGCTGCAGCCACTCGGCCAGCGGCGCCGAGAACGCCGCCTCGCCGACGATGCCGTTGAGGATGCCGATCGAGGTGATGCCCACCTGCACCGTCGACAGCCAGCGCGTGGGGTTCTCGTGCAGCTCCATCGCCGCTTGCGCGCCGGCCTCGCCGCCCTCGACCATGACCTGCAGCCGCGCCTTGCGGCTGGCCGTCAGCGCCATCTCGGACATCGCGAATGCGCCGTTCAGCAGAATCAGGAAAACAAGTAGCGCAACGTCCATGCACGGCCACGGCGCAGCGTGGCATCCCGGAAATTGGGGCGCAGCGTAGCAGAATCGACCGATGGATTACCTGATCGGCGACGTGCAGGGCTGCTGCGACGCGCTGCGCCGGCTGCTTGCCGAGATCGGCTTCTCGCCGTCGCGCGACCGCCTGGCCGTGCTTGGCGACCTGGTCAACCGCGGCCCCGATTCGCTGGGCACGCTGCGGCTGCTGCGCGGCCTGGGCGACGCCGCCACCTGCTTGCTCGGCAACCACGACCTGCACCTGCTGGCGGTGGCGCACGGCGTGCGCAAGCCGCGCAAGGACGACACGCTGGATGCCATCCTGCACTGCAACGAACGCGCGGCGTGGCTGGACTGGCTGCGCCAGCGGCGCATGGCGCACCGGCGCGGTGGCTGGCTGCTGGTACATGCCGGCGTGGTGCCGCAGTGGGACGCGGCGCAGACGCTGGCGCTGGCCGCCGAGATCGAGGCGCAACTGCGCGGCCCCGGCCTGGGCGAGCTGCTGCGGCACATGTACGGCAACCAGCCGGTGCAGTGGAGCGAAGCGCTGCAAGGCGCCGACCGCTCGCGCTTCATCGTCAACGTGCTGACGCGCATCCGCTTTTGCAGCGCCGACGGCCGGCTCGAGCTCGACACCAAGGAGGGCGCCGGCGCCGCGCCGCCGGGGTATGCGCCTTGGTTCGAGATCGAAGGGCGGCTCAGCGCCGGCACGCCGATCGCGTTCGGCCACTGGTCGACGCTGGGGCGCATCGACCGGCCCGACCTGCTGGCGCTGGACACCGGCTGCGTGTGGGGCGGGCGCTTGAGCGCCGTGCGCATCGACGGCGGCCGACGCGAGTGGGTGCAGGTGCCGTGCGCGCAGGCGCAGCGGCCTGGGTCAGGCTGAACCAAGGTCAGGCACGCGCGAAGCGTGCGACGCTGCACAATCGGCGAACTGGAAGCGTGGCAGAGTGGTCGATTGCACCGGTCTTGTTCAACGCCGCAGGCGTTGCGCCGGAGCTCATATCGCGCAGCGATGTGAGCGCAGGCAAAACCGGCCGGCGCGGCACAATCCAAGGCGACGGAAGCGTGGCAGAGTGGTCGATTGCACCGGTCTTGTTCAACGCCGCAGGCGTTGCGCCGGAGCTCATATCGCGCAGCGATGTGAGCGCAGGCAAAACCGGCCGGCGCGGCACAATCCAAGGCGACGGAAGCGTGGCAGAGTGGTCGATTGCACCGGTCTTGAAAACCGGCGACCCGCAAGGGTCCGTGAGTTCGAATCTCACCGCTTCCGCCAAGACCCCAAGACCCCGAGTTCAACAGGCGCCGTCTTGCGCCCGCCCGAGCGCAGCACTGCCGATGCACCTGCCCGTCTACCTGATCAACCTGCCGCACCATGCCGAGCGCAAGGCCCATGCCGACGAGCAGTTGCGCCGCTGCGGCCTGCTGGATGCGGTGGTGTTCAGCGGCGGCGTCTACGGCCGCGAGCTGTCGGCCGAGCAGGTGGCCGAGATCTACGACGCGCGCGCCAACGGCAGGCGCTTTCCCAAGCAGCTGACGCCCGGCGAGATCGGCTGCTACGCCAGCCACCTGCACTGCTGGCGCGCGATCGCCGCCGCCAGCGCGCCGATGGCGCTGGTGATCGAGGACGACGTGTGCCTGGACCCCGATGTCGGCGAGATCGCACACGGCCTGCACCGCGCGGCCATCCGCTTCGACATGGTCAAGCTGATCGGCCGCGAGCAAGAGTCGGTGCTGCGCACGGTGGCACGCATCGGCCCGCGCCAGCTGATCGACTACCTGCGCCCGCCAAGCTGGACCGGCGCTTACCTCGTCAGCCGCGAGGGCGCGGCCAAGCTCGCCCATGCGCGCGCACGCTTCTTCAGGGCGGTGGATGTGGACCTGCGCTGTTGGTGGGAAGTCGACCCGGCCTTTCGCCTGTACGGCATCGTGCCCTACCCGGCGCAGCACGCGCACTTCGCGTCGGTGCTGGGTACACGGCCGCCGTCGCCTTACGGCATCGTGCGGCGCCGCTGGCTGCAGATTTCGTCGAAGATGACCTACGAGCTCAACCTGCTGCTGCGCGCCGGCACCCGGCTGCTGCGCGGGCGCGGCGGCTGAACCGCGCGCACGTCACCGCGGCAGCAGTTGCTGGCGCTGCACCGCGTGCGCCTCGATCTGCGCCGGCGCGAACCACCACGGCAGCAGCCGGCCTTCGCTCCAGGCCGGCAACTGATCCTTCTGGTGCGGGTGGAACTGGCGGTCGACCACGCCGCCGGCGACCACCGCCTCGATCTTGTCGTCGTCGCCCAGGTCGGCCACCAGCCGCATCGACGCGAAGAACTCGACGTTGAAGCCACCCATGAACGGCGACAGCGCGCGCAGCAGCGTCGAGCCCGAGCCGCTCATCGGCGCTTCGGCAAACCCGAGCCAGTCGCGGCCGGTGCCGCTGCGCCGCAGCGGGCTGTAGAAGTAGACACGGTGTTCGTCGCCCCACTTCCATAACGCCGGATCAGCGCCGTGCCGCGCCGTCAGCTCGGGCCGCACCGCTGCCGCCACGCGGCGGATCAGATCGGGCAGCGTCTCCTTGTCCGGCGTGCGCACATCGTCGAACCACGGCGAATCGGGGGTCTGCACCAGCTGGTCGAAGCGCTCCTGCCACGCGTACCAGTTGGCCAGCCAGGCGCGCGCCAGCGGCTCGCCCAGCTCATCGACGTAGGTCTGCCACACCAGCCGCTCGTACAGCGTGTGGTAGATCAGCGGCGCGGCCAGCTCCTTGTCGTCGCGGCCGTCCCAGGCGGCGAGGATGCGCGCCAGATCGGCGTTGGCCGGGTCGTCTTGCAGCGCCGCCACCAGCGCCGGCTTCAGGCGCGGCGCTTGCAGGTTGTGCGCATCCATCATCAACGCCGCCTGGTCGGCGGTGCGCATGCCCTTGCTCTGGCCCAGCACCTCGGCGATGCGGCGGATGCGGTAGCTCGACGCGAAGTACGACGAGTAGTCGAAGGGGTAGCCGTCAGGCCGGTTGTCGTGGTTGGCGCTGCCCACCCAGTCGCGCGCCGGGCTCAGCATGCCGGGCATCTGCTCGGGCGGGATGAAGCCGCGCCAGTCGTCGGCCGTGCCCACCGGCTTGGGGTGGCTGCCTTGCTTGCTGGCGCGCACCGGCACGCGGCCGGTGGCGCGGTGGCCGATGCCGCCGGCCTTGTCGGCGAAGACGTAGTTGAAGTAGATCAGGTCCAGCTGCTGCGCCGCCTGGTCGACCTCGGCGACGTTGCGCGCCGTCAGCAGCTGGTCGATGCCCAGGCCGCCGCCGGGCAGTTCGGCCGAGGCCATGCGCAGGCTCAGCAGCACCTCGCCGTCGTAGCCGCTGATCGGCCCGCTGATCGGCCCGCTGACGATCGGCCCGCGCACCGTGGCGCGGATGCGCATCGTCTCCTCGCGAAAGCCGCCGGGCGCGTCCTTGTCCTTGATGCGGATGACTTCGTCGAACACCTGGAACGGCCGCACCCGGTCGCCGTCGAGGTAGTGGTCGGGGCGGCCCGGCGCCAGCTGCTCGATGAACAGGTCCTGCGAATCGCCGTAGGCATTGGTCACGCCGAAGGCCACGTGGGCGGTGCGCCCGACCTGGATGCCGGGCACGAACGGATAGGCCGCGCCCACTGCCTGGATGCCCGGCGCGAACAGACCGATCGGGTGCCAGATGCCGGGCAGCATGCGCGCATCCAGGTGCGGGTCGTTGACCAGCACCGCCGCGCCGCTGGCGCTGCGGCTCTTGCCGATCGCCCAGTTGTTGCTGCCCAGCGCGAACGCAGGCAGCGGCGCCAGCGGCGCATCGGGCTCGCCCAGCCCGGCCAGCAGCGGCACCTCGCCCAAGGGCCGCGCGCCGGCCGCGGCACCGACGATCACCGGCTGCAGCGTGCGATCGGGGTTGACGTTCACCGGCGCCAGCTCGCGCAGCGCCTTGCCGGCGCCGAACTTGTCGATCAGCTTTTGCATCGCGAGCTCGGCCTTGAAGTTGGCGGCCTGGCTCCAGTTGGCCAGATGCAGCGCGGTCATCATGTCGTCCAAGGTCCACGGCCGCGGCGTGAAGCCGGCCAGCTTCAGCTCCAGCGGGTGGTCGTCGGCATGGCCGGTGATGTAGGCATTGAGCCCTTCCAGGTACCACTGCAGGAAGTCGCGCGCCTGCGCCGACAGCAGCTTGGCGTGGCGCTCGGCGTTGCGCCGCAGGCCCAGCAAGCGGATCTGGCGGTCGCTGGCCAGCCCGCCCTCGCCCACGCTCTCGGCCAGCCGGCCGGTGGCGATGGCGCGAAAGCCCTCGAGCTGGAACAGCCGGTCCTGCGCCGTGACGAAACCCTGCGCGCGCAGCAGGTCGGGCGTGTTGGCGGCAAAGATGTACGCGATGCCGTGTTCGTCGCGCAGCACGCGCACCGGCGCGGTGAGTTCCGGCAGGACAAGCTCACCATCGACCTTGGGGCCGCGCAGGCTGCCGACGAAGGCCAGCGCGGGCAAGGCCGTGGTCAGCGCCACCAGCAGACCTGCAGCCCGCAGGCCACGCATGAAGATCGGGCGGCGCATGATCGTCTTCCTCGAAGTTGCGGCGGCGCGATTGTCGCCGCCACCCGAGGCACTCCGGCGCGCACGGCGCGCCCGGGCCGCGCGCGCCGGCTCGCTCCAGCGCGGGCTTGGCGCCGCCAGCGCTCAGCGCCGCTCGCGGCGGCGCGCGGCCACCCCCACACCCGCCAGCCCTGCCAGCGCCAGCGCCAGGCTCGCCGGCTCGGGCACGGACTGCGCCGGCTCGAGAATCAGTGAAGTCTGGATCTGCAGGTTCGACTCGGTGGTGTGGCGCTCGGCAAAGAAGAAGTCGAACGCGTAGTTGCCCGCCGCCTTGCCCGCGCCGAACAGGGTGTCCAGGTTGACGGTCTGGCTGGTGGCGCCGTGCACGCCGCCCAGGTCGATGCCCAGCTTCTTGTCGAAGAACACCCACACGTCGTCATCGCCGGTGAAGGTGAAGGTCTGGCTCGCGCCCGGCGTGTAGCCGAAGCTTGCCGCGATCTGGTAGGTGAAGTGGTAGTTGTGGCTGCGACCCTGGTTGCCCATCAACTCGCCGTCAATCGGAAAGAAGCTGCTGCTGGCATAGCTGTAGGTTCCCGAGCCCGGCGAGGTCTCGTTCAGCGTGATCGAGTGCGACTTGCTCGGCGCCGCGGTGCCGAACCATTCGGCGAAGGAAGCGGCCGAGCTGATGTAGCCCGGCGAACCGAAGGCGATCGGCGTCGGCGCGTTACCCGTCAACGTGCCGGCGACCATGCCGCCGACGACGCCGCCGATGCCCGATTCGAAGTCGGGATTGCTGCTGCCAGGCGCGAGCACACCCGGCGTGAAGTCGCGCACCGTGCCGGTGAGCGTGACGCTGGCAGCCGTTGCGGTGCTGGCGCCAAGGATGAACAGGCCGGCGGCGAGGATGGTCTTCATGGTTCTGATCCCGGTGGGTGATCGGTTGAGGGTCGGATGTCGTGAGCGCCGATTCTTCGGATCGGCACGTTGAGCGCATCACCCCGAGCCGGGGGGCGCACCGCACCGCGCGTGCGCTACCGCACGCTGTGCGTGTTACCGCCGCAGCACCCCGTTGCGGCGGCAGCACCCGCCGCCGCGCGCGGCACACGCGCAGCCTTGGCCATCAGCCGCGGCTCGGGTCGATCCGGCGCTGCGCGCCGGTGGCGTGCTGTGCAACCACCGCCACGGCCTCGGGCGCCAGGGCCTCGGCCAGCGACACGGTGCGGCTGTGGCGGCTGGCGAAGGTGGTCTTCAACTCGGCCGCCGCGTCGCCCGCCCAGGGCTACAGTGCGGCGCGTTGACGGAGAACCCCGCATGAACACGCCCTTGCCGCCCGATGCCGCCGCGCCGCCGCAGCCCGCATCCTCGCTCGCGCCCGTGCCCCAGCCGCTGGCCGGGCTGCGGGTGGTGGAGTTCACCCACATGGTGATGGGCCCGACCTGCGGCATGGTGCTGGCCGACCTGGGCGCCGAGGTGATCAAGGTCGAGCCGATCGACGGCGAGGGCACGCGGCGTCTGCTGGGCGCCGGCGCCGGCTTCTTCCCGATGTTCAACCGCAACAAGAAGAGCATCGGCATCGACCTGAAGCACCCCGACGGCGCCGCGCTGGCGCGCCAGCTGGCGCTCAGCGCCGACGTGGTGGTGGAGAACTTCAAGCCCGGCGCGCTGGCCAGGCTCGGCCTGGACTACGCGTCGCTGTCGGCACTGAACGAGCGGCTGATCTACGTCGGCCACAAGGGTTTCCTGCCCGGGCCCTACGAACACCGCACCGCACTGGACGAGGTGGTGCAGATGATGGGAGGCCTCGCCTACATGACCGGGCGGCCCGGCGACCCCTTGCGCGCCGGCAGCAGCGTCAACGACATCATGGGCGGCATGTTCGGCGCGATCGGCGCGCTGGCGGCGCTGGTGCAGCGCGGCATCAGCGGCAAGGGCATGGAGGTGCAAAGCGCGCTGTTCGAGAACAACGTCTTCCTCGTCGGCCAGCACATGCTGCAGTACGCGGTGACCGGCCTGGCCGCGGCGCCGATGCCGGCGCGCATCAGCCCGTGGGGCCTGTACGACGTATTCGAGGTGCGAGATGGCGAGCAGATCTTCCTGGCCGCGGTCAGCGACGCGCAGTGGCAGGCGCTGTGCACGGCGCTGGGCTGGCCCGATCTGCTGGCCGACGCGCAGTTGGCAACGAACAACCAGCGCGTGCTGGCACGTCCGACGCTGCTGCCGGCGCTGCGCGCGCGGCTGGCCGAACGCAGCGCGGCCGAACTGGCGCGCCTCATGGAAGACGCCGGTCTGCCCTTCGCGCCGATCCGCAGCCCCGAGCAGCTGTACGACGACCCGCACCTGCGTGCCACCGGCGGCCTGGCCGACATCGAGCTGCCCGACGGCGACAAGGCCGGCCGCACGGTGCAAACCACGCTGCTGCCGATCACCCTGGCCGGGCAGCGCCTGCCGGTGCGACTGCATCCGCCGCGCCTGGCCGCGCACCGCGACGAGCTGCTGCGCGGTCTTGGCTTGGCCCGCGAGCAGATCGATGCGCTCGTGCGCAGCGGCGCAGTGGCTTGATCCGTCGCCGCCGCGCAAGGCGCCGGCGTGCGCGCCGCCGATATCAGCCGCGCCTGCGCGTGGCCGCAAGCCCGGCAAGCGCCAGGCCGAGCAGCGCAAAGCTCGACGGCTCGGGCACCGGCTCACCCGTGATGCTCTTGTAGAAGCCCACCGTGTGGTTGTCGGACTCGTAGCCGCCCACCGCCGGGCTTTCGAAGAAGCTGATCTTGTCGAAGCCCAGACCGCTCTGGTCGTAGAAGTTCAGGAAGACGTAGGGCTGGTCTGCATTGCCATCCTGATACGGTGCTTCCGGCCGCCCGCAGTACGGTCCGCCAGGGCAGTTTCCGGTGAGCGTCAGCACCTGGGTCGGGTCGAAGCTGAAGACCTCGGTGCCAGCGCGATAGAACTTGACCTGGTTGCCCCGATCCAGCGCCGACAGCCAATAGCCGAAATAGGTCACCGGCACCGCGCCAGTGCTGTTGCTGGCCGACAGCGTGACGTCGTACGGCGTGTTGCCGAAGGCGACCGCATAGTTGCTGTTGCTGGCGCCGCCGTAGACATCGACCGTGTTGAGCTGCACCTTGCTGTAGTTGCCGGTGATGACGGTGGACTGCCCGGTGGTGCCGAAATCGGTGCTGAAGGTCTGGACACCGGTGCCGCGCCCGTTGAAGGTCTCCACGCCCACGTAGTCGAAGGCCGAAGTCGTGTGCGTCGCCCCCGGCGCCTCGTAGGTCACCAGGAAAGCGGCTTGGCTGGCACCGGCGAGCAGCGCCATGCAGGCGGCCGCGGCGAATTGATGCAGGCGCATTCGATATCTCCTTGTCGTGCAAACTGAACTGGCGCAAGCCTAGCTGCGTCGCTGCGGCCTGCCGCCCCCGCGACCTGGGGACTCTCCCGCGAACGCGGGGATCGCGGCGCCGGCCTGTGAAACAACGGCGGCCGCGCCCGTCACAGGCACCGCGCGGCGCAGCGCTGCACCGGGCCCCGAACGTGGCGGCACCACGCGCAGCGGCCGCTCAGCCCCGGCAGCAGCCGATACAGTCGGACCTATGTCGCCGCCAGCCGCATCCAGCCCGAAGCCGAGCGCAGGCGAGCGCGGCGGCGCAATGCTGCTGGCCGGCGCCAGCGGGTTGGTCGGACACGAGCTGCTGCAGCTGCTGCTGGCGCAGTCACCCCGGCCCAGCGTGCATGCGCTGGTGCGCCGGCGGCCGGCGCCGGCCGATGCGCGCGTGCACTGGTTGACGGTGGATTTCACGGCGCTGCCCGCGTTGCCGGCGGCCACCCAGGCCTGGTGCTGCCTGGGCACGACGATCAAGCAGGCCGGCTCGCAGGCCGCGTTCAAGGCGGTGGACTTCGACGCGGTGCTCGCCTTCGCGCGCGCCGCCAAGGCGGCCGGTGTGCAGCGTTTCGGTGTGGTCTCGGCGCTGGGCGCAAGCCCGCGCGCGGCCAGCTTCTACAGCCGGGTCAAAGGCGAGATGGAGGCCGCCGTCGGCAGCCTCGGCTTCGACCAGCTGGTCATCGCCCGGCCGTCGCTGCTGGCCGGCGACCGCGCCGCGCTCGGCCAGCCGCCGCGCACCGGCGAAAGCCTGGCGTTGCGCGTGGCCGGCCCGCTGGCGGCGCTGCTGCCGCGCCGCGTGCGGCCGATCGAGGCGCGCTGCGTGGCGCGCGGCATGCTGGCGGCGATGCGCCAGCAGCGCGCTGGCGTGCGCGTCGTCGATTCCGCCGAGCTGCAACAGCTGGGCACCGACCCGAGTTGAGAACCCAAGGTGTTGGCATGAAGATCAGCTTCCACGGCGCGGCCGACACGGTCACCGGCTCGCGCCACCTGGTACGCATCGGCAGCCAGCACATCTTGCTCGACTGCGGCCTGTTCCAGGGCTTCAAGCTGCACCGCGAGCGCAACTGGCTGCGGCCTGGGCCCGAGCTGATGCGCGCCGACGCGGTGGTGCTCAGCCATGCGCACCTGGACCACAGCGGCTGGCTGCCGGTGCTGGTCAAGCACGGTTTTCGCGGCCCGGTCTACGCGACCCCCGCAACGCGCGACCTGGCCGAGGTGCTGCTGCTGGACAGCGCGCACCTTCAGGAAGAGGACGCGCGCCGCGCCAACCGCTACGGCTACTCGCGCCACGCCAAGGCGCTGCCGCTGTACACCCGCACCGACGCGCAGCGCGCGATCGCGCGTTTCGTGCCGCTGGCGCCAGGGCGCGACGTGAAGGTCGGCGACGTCAGCATCCACCTGACGCCGGTGGGCCACCTGCTCGGCGCCTGCGCGGTCACGCTCGCGCACCACGGCGAGCGGCTGGTGTTCTCTGGCGACCTGGGCCGCGGCAATGACCTGCTGATGCCGCCGCCGCAAACCATTGCCGAGGCCGACGTGATGCTGGTCGAGGCCACCTACGGCAACCGGCTGCACCCCAAGGACGACGGCGCGCAGCGGCTCGCGCAGATCATCGTCGAGACCGTCCACCGCGGCGGCTCGGTGCTGCTGCCGGCCTTCGCGGTGGGCCGCGCGCAGGCGCTGCTGCTGGTGCTGCGCCGGCTGAAGGCGGCCGGCGCGATCCCGGCGGAGCTGCCGGTGTTCGTCGACAGCCCGATGGCAGTGCAGGCCACGGACGTGTACCGCAAACACCGCCGGCTGCTGCGCCTGGGCGCGCGCGAGGCCGAGCACATCGCCGACGGCGTGCACATGGTGGCCGATGCGCGCCAGTCGATGCGGCTGACGCGCTCGCGCTGGCCCAGCGTGATCATCTCGGCCAGCGGCATGGCCACCGGCGGACGCGTGCTGCACCACCTGAAGGCGATGGCGCCAGTGGAAAAACACCACATCGTCTTTGCCGGCTTCCAGGTCGGCGGCAGCCGTGGCGCACGGCTGGTGGCCGGCGCCAGCGAGGTCAAGATCCACGGCGAATACGTGCCGGTGCGCGCGCGCGTCAGCCAGCTCGAGGGCCTGTCAGGCCATGCCGATGCGAACGAGCTGATCGCCTGGCTGCGCGCGCTGCACCAGCCGCCGCGCCAGACCTTCGTCGTGCACGGCGAGCCCGACGCCGCCGACACATTGCGCCTGCGCATCAAGGACGAACTGGGCTGGCCGGTGCGCGTGCCGCAGCACGGCGAGACGGTGGAAGTCTGATGCCGATGCGCGATGGCGTGCACAGGAGCTTGAATCTCGCTGTCAGCGCAAAGCGGCCTGCGGCCGCTTTGCGCCAAGGCGCGTGGAGGCGGCTCCCCCG
>CALBTN010000301.1 GCA_937967345.1 uncultured Rubrivivax sp.
CCGAGCCGCCCATCTGGTACATGCCGGCCTCGAAGCTGACGCGGGTGCGCGTGCTGGCCTTCTCGAAGATCATCGCCAGCGTGCGGTCGGCCAGCGGCTGGTATTTCTCGTAGTTCTTGAAGCGCGTCTTGATCAGCCGCGCGCGCTCGAACAGGTAGGCGTACTCCTCGGCGCGCAGGTCCTTGAACTGCAGGTAGTGCTTCATCAGGGTGTCGCCGGGCTTCACGTCGCGCTTCACTTCGGCTCGGCGAGGAAGGCCTTGATCAGCGGACACAGGATGGCGGCAATCTGCCGCGCCTCGTCGTCCGACAGGATCAGCGGCGGCAGCAGCCGCACCACCCGGTCTGCGGTGACGCTGATCAGCAGCCCGGCTTCGGCCGCGCGGTTGAGCAGCACGCCGCAGGGGCGGTCGAGCTCGATGCCGATCATCAGCCCCTGGCCGCGGAACTCGACCACGCTGCCGTTCGCGACTTCGTCGGCCAGCCCGGCGCGCAAGGCGTCGTTCAGCACCTGGGCGACCGCCGCGGCATGGGCCATCACGCCGTCTTCTTCCATGATGCGCAGCGTCTCGACGCCGGCGCGCATGGCCAGCGGGTTGCCGCCGAAGGTGGTGCCGTGATTGCCCGGGCCCAGCACATTGGCCTTGGCATTGACGGCCACGGCGCCGATCGGCACGCCCGAGCCCAGGCCCTTGGCCAGCGGCATCACGTCGGGCTTGATGCCGGCCCACTGGTGCGCGAACCACTTGCCGGTGCGCCCCATGCCGCACTGCACCTCGTCGAGCATCAGCAGCCAGTTCTTCTGGTCGCACAGCGCGCGCAGGCCGCGCAGGTAGTCGGCGCGCGTCTGGTTGATGCCGCCTTCGCCCTGGATCACTTCCAGGAACACCGCGACCACGTTCGGGTTCGTCGCCGCCACCTGCTGCACCGCGCCCAGGTCGTTCAGCGGCACGCGCACGAAGCCTTCGACCAGCGGCTCGAACCCCTTTTGCACCTTCTCGTTGCCGGTGGCCGACAGCGTGGCGATGCTGCGGCCATGGAAGGCTTTTTCGTAGACGATGATCTGCGGCCGCTCGATGCCGCGGTCATGGCCGTACTTGCGCGCGATCTTGATCGCGCATTCGTTGGCTTCGAGCCCGGTCGAGCAGAAGAAGACCGACTCCAGCCCGGACAGCTCGCACAGCTTGGCGGCGAGCGCCTCCTGCAATGGCTGCTCGTAGTAGTTGGAGCTGTGGATCAGCTTGGCCACCTGGTCCTGCAGCGCCGGCACCAGCTTCGGGTGGCCGTGGCCCAGCGTGTTGACGGCGATGCCGCCCAGGCCGTCGAGGTACTTGCGCCCCTGCGTATCCCAGACCCAGCAGCCGCGGCCGTGGCTCAGCGCGATCGGCAGTCGGCCGTAGGTGTTCATCACGTGCGGCATCGGCGAAACCACGGCAGGGTCTGGAGCGTTCATCGAAGGTCCTCTGGGCTGCGAAGGTGAAAGATAAATGAAAAAGAGCCTGCGGTTGCAGGCTCTCGTCGGGGTGAGTGGGCTTGTCGCGTCAGGCCGGACCGGCGGCGGACAGGGCCTTCACCTTGGCCGAGAGTCGGCTCTTGTGTCGCGCGGCCTTGTTCTTGTGGAAGATGCCCTTGTCGGCGATCGAGTCGATCACGCACTGCGCCGACTTGAACAACTCGACGGCCTTGACCTTGTCGCCGGCCACCACCGCCTTCTGCACGTTCTTGACCGCGGTGCGAAAACGCGAGCGCAACGAAGTGTTGGCCGCGTTGAGCTTGACGTTCTGGCGCGCGCGCTTGCGCCCCGAGGCAAGGCGGACGGTTTTCTTCTTGGCTTTGGACGAGGTGGCCATGCTGAAGGCTGACTAGTGGGTCTGCAAAGCCGGTCAGTATAGCACGGCCTGAGTGGTGTGCTGCCTATAATCCGCGCCGCTGCAGCAGGGCCGTCGCGTCCCGGCGTCGGCCGACGACGATGAACCTGTTCAAGGCTGCTTCCACCGTATCGCTGCTGACGCTGGCGTCGCGCATTACCGGGCTGGTGCGCGAGCAGTTGATCGCCGCGGCCTTTGGCGCCAGCGGCGCCACCGACGCTTTCAACGTCGCCTTTCGGATCCCCAACCTTCTGCGCCGGCTGTTCGCAGAGGGCGCTTTCTCGCAGGCTTTCGTGCCGGTGCTGGCGGCCACGCGCGCGCGTGACGGCGACGCCGCGACCAAGACGCTGATCGACGCGGTGGCCAGCGTGCTGGCCGCGGCGCTGCTGCTGACCTGCATCGCCGGCATGGCGGCTGCGCCGGTGCTGGTGTGGCTGATCGGCTCGGGCCTGGCCGAGTTCGATCTTGCGGCAACCATGACGCGCTGGATGTTCCCGTACATCGCGTTCATGTCGCTGGTGGCGTTGTCGGCCGGGGTGCTGAACACCTGGAAGCGCTTTGCAGTGCCGGCGGCCACGCCGGTGCTGCTGAATCTGGCGATGATCACGGCCGCCTGGCAAGGCGCGCCGCTGTTCGCGCGCTGGGGGGTGCAGCCGATCCTGGCGCTGGCCGTCGGCGTGATGGCCGGCGGACTGCTGCAGGCGGCGATCCAGGTGCCCGCGCTGCGGGCCATCGGCTGCATGCCGCGCTTCGCGCTTGGCCTGTCGGCGTTGCGGGCCGCGTGGGCACACCAAGGCGTGCGCCGCGTGCTCGGGCTGATGGCGCCGGCGCTGGTCGGGGTGTCGGTGGCGCAGATCTCGCTGTTGATCAACACCCAGATCGCCTCGCACGTCGGCGTGGGTGCGGTGTCGTGGCTGACCTACGCCGACCGGCTGATGGAGTTCCCGACCGCCTTGCTCGGCGTGGCGCTGGGCGTGGTGCTGCTGCCGCAGTTGTCGGCGGCGCAGGCACGCCAGGACATGCAGGCCTATTCCGACATGCTCGACTGGGGCCTGCGCGTGCTGGTGCTGCTGGCGCTGCCGTGCGCGGTGGCGTTGATCGTGTTTCCGCGCCCGCTGGTGGCGGTGCTGTTCCACTACGGCCAATTCCAGGCGCACGACGTGGTGCAGACCACGCGCGCGCTGATGGGCTACGGCGTCGGGCTGATGGGCCTGGTCGGCGTCAAGGTGCTGGCGCCGGGCTTTTACGCACGGCAGGACATCCGCACGCCGGTGCGCATCGCCATCGTCGTGCTCGTGGCCACGCAGCTGATGAACGCGCTGCTGGTGCCGTGGCTGGCGCATGCCGGGCTGGCGCTGTCGATCGGGCTGGGCGCGCTGCTCAACGCTGGCTGGCTGCTGGTCGGCCTGAAGCGCGGTGGCGTGTACCGGCCGCGGCCGGGCTGGCCGGTGTTCATGCTGCGCGTGTTCGCGGCCTGCACCGCGCTGGGTGCGCTGCTCGCCTGGGCCGGGTGGTCGCTCGACTGGATCGGCCTGCAGCCGCACTGGGCGCAGCGCGCCGGCTGGATGGCCGCGGTGCTCGGCGGTGCGGCGCTGCTGTACTTCGCGGTGCTGTGGCTGCTCGGGCTGCGGCTCGCACACTTGCGCCGCGGCACCGAAGCCGCGGGCAGGCCGATAAACTCGCCGCCATGACGCCGCGCTTCGAGGCGCCCAGCGCGCTGCAGTATTTCGCTTGTCTGGTGGCCCGCGACGAGGACTTCGCGCTGTTCGAGGCGGCGGTCGCGGTGGCTCAGGACGAGTACCCCGGCCTCGATCCGCAAACGGTGTTGGCGCAGGTCGATGCCTTGGCGCAGCGCCTGAAGCGCCGCGTGCCGGCCGATGCGGTGGTGCTGCAAAAGCTGCGCTTCCTGAACCGCTACTTCTTTCAGGACCTGGGCTTCGCCGGCAACGTCAACGACTACTACGATCGGCGCAACAGCTACGTGCACGAGGTGCTGGCCACCCGGCGCGGCATCCCGATCACGTTGGCGCTGATCTACATGGAGCTGGCCTCGCAGATCGGGCTGGGCGTGCGCGGCGTGTCCTTTCCCGGGCACTTCCTGGTCAAGGTGCGCGCCGGACAGTCCGAGGTGGTGATCGACCCGATGAGCGGGCGCTCGCTGTCGCGCGACGAGTTGGAAGAGCGGCTGGCGCCGTACTGCCGCGAGCGCGGCTTGACCGGCGAGTTCGAGGTGCCGTTGGGCTTGTTCTTGCAGGCCGCACCGGCGCGCGAGGTGGTCGCGCGGCTGCTGCGCAACCTGAAAGAGCTGCACAGCGGCGCCGAGGACTGGCCGCGGCTGCTGGCGGTGTGCGAGCGCCTGGTGCTGCTGCTGCCGCACGACCCCGAGCAGCGCCGCGACCGTGCTCTGGCGTCGGCGGCACTTGGCCACGCCGCGGCGGCGGCACAGGACCTGCAGGCCTACCTGCAACAGCGCCCCGATGCCGCGGACGCGGCCGAATTGCGCGAGCGGCTGCGCGTGCTGGCCGCGGGTGGCGGCCCGCGGTTGCACTGAGGTGGCGCAGCGCGGGCCGGGCCGCGCGACCACCGGTGCGGCGGCCGCGCCGAGGCGCCGCCTAGAATTGCCGCCCATGCCGCACACCGCACGTCGATGAAGCAGATTCCGCTGGCGATCGGCCCGGACCCGCTGCCCAGCTTCGACACCTACCTGCCCGGGGTGAACGCCGCGGCCGTCGCGCACCTGCGCGCGCTGGGCCCGGCAGCCGCCCCGGTGTACCTGTGGGGACCGGCGGGCAGCGGCAAGACCCACCTGCTGCGCGCGCTGCTGCGCCAGCGTCAGCAGCGCGGCGAGCACGGCGGCAGCTTCGAGGCCGGCGACGGAGCGCCGTGGCTGCTGCAACCGGGTTGGTCGCTGGTCGTGGTGGACGGTTGCGATCAACTCGACGCCGCGCGCCAGCAGGCAGCCTTCGCGCTGTTCGTGCACGCCGCCGAGGCCGGCGTGCAATGGGTCGCGGCCGGGCGCGTGCCGCCGGTCGACCTGCCACTGCGCGACGACCTGCGCACGCGGCTGGCGTGGGGCCACGTGTTCGCGCTGCAGCCGGCCGCCGAGCACGAAGCGCGCGCAGCGTTGCGCCGCGAGGCCGATCGGCGCGGCATCTTCCTCGGCGACGAGGTCATCGACTACCTGCTGCGCCGCGCGGCGCGCGACCTGGGCACCCTGATGCAGTTTCTCGACCGGATCGATCAATTCGCATTGGCGCGGCAACGCGCGGTCACGCTGCCGCTGCTGCGCAGCATGCTGCAAGAGGACGCGCTGGCGTCCGGCGATCCGGCATGAACCTGGCGCTTTTCGATCTCGACGGCACGCTGCTGGCGATCGATTCCGACCACGCGTTCGGCGAGTTCATGGTGCGCCTGGGCTGGGCCGACGCGCAGACCTTTCGCCGCACCAACGACGAGTTCTATGCGCAGTACCAGGCCGAGCGGCTGGACATGGTGCAGTACGTGCGTTTTGCCACGTCGGCCTGGCGCGCTCGTGCGCCCGGTGAGCTCGCCGCGGCGACGCAGCGTTTCATCGACGAGGTGATCCAGCCGTGCGTGCACGACAACGCGCGCGCGCTGTTGCGCCGGCATGTCCAGGCCGGCGACCGCATCGCCATCGTCACCGCCACCAACGAGTTCGTCACCCGGCCGATCGCCGCGCTGCTGGGCGTGGACACGCTGATCGCCACCGAGCTGCAGCGCGATGCGCTCGGCCGCGCCACCGGGGAGATTCACGGCGTGCCGGCGTTTCGCGAGGGCAAGGTCGCGCGGGTGGGCGCCTGGCTGGCGCACGAGGGCCGGCGCATGCAGGATTTCGAGCGCAGCTACTTCTACAGCGATTCCACCAACGACCTGGCCTTGCTCGAGCAGGTCAGCGATCCGGTGGCGACCAACCCGTCACCGGCGCTGCAGCGCATCGCGCAGCAGCGTGGCTGGCCCGTTCTCAGGCTCTTCGAATGATCAAGAAGCTCATTGGCCGGCTGCTGGGCAAGGCCGGCGTCAAGACCCGGGCGGCGCCGCTGGGCAAGCGCGTGGAGATCGGCGCCGAGCAACACGGCATCGACCACAAGCTGATCGACGAGCGCGCGGTGCGCGTGGTCAGCACCTTGCAGCAAGCCGGCCACGAGGCCTACATCGTCGGCGGCGCGGTGCGCGACCTGCTGCTGGGCCTGCCGCCGAAAGATTTCGACGTCGCGACCAACGCCACGCCCGAGCAGGTCAAGGCGCTGTTCCGGCGCGCCTTCATCATCGGCCGGCGCTTTCGCATCGTGCACGTGATCTTCGGCCGCGGGCGCGACCACGAGGTGATCGAGGTCTCGACCTTCCGCGCGCTGCTCGACGCTTCGGCGGCCGACCATGTCAGCGGCAACGAGAAGAGCGCGAAACACGAGCTGACCGGCAAGTCGCACGTCATCGATGCCGAAGGCCGGGTGCTGCGCGACAACGTGTGGGGGCCGCAGATCGAGGACGCCGCGCGGCGCGACTTCACCGTCAACGCGCTGTACTACGACCCGACGCGGCAGATCGTGGTCGACTACCACAACGGCTGGCGCGACGCCACGCGGCGCGTGCTGCGCATGATCGGCGACCCGGCCGCGCGCTACCGCGAAGACCCGGTGCGCATCGTGCGCGTGTGGCGCTTCGCGGCCAAGCTGGGGTTCGCGGTCGACGCGAAGACCCAGGCGCCGATCCGCGAACTGGCCGGCCTGCTGGCCAACGTGCCGGCGTCGCGCATGTTCGACGAGATGTTCAAGCTGCTGCAGACCGGCCACGCGCAAAAGAGCCTTGACGTGCTGCGCGCGCAGGCGCTGCCGCCGGGGCTGTTTCCGCTGCTCGACGTCGTGCTCGACCCGGCGCAGCGCGACGCCGCGCGCGAGCGCTTCATCGGCCTGGCGTTGGCCGACACCGACCGCCGCGTGGCCGAAGGCCTGGCGGTGGCGCCGAGCTTCTTGCTCGCGTGCTTGCTGTGGCATGAGGTGGTGCAGCGCTGGCGCGCGCTGCAAGCTCGAGGCGAAGCGCCGTTCCCGGCGCTGCAGCAGGCGGTGGATGCGGTGTTCGACGCGCGCATCGGCGACATCTCCGGACGCGGCAAGCTCGCCGCCGACATGCGCGAGATCTGGCAGATGCAGCCGCGCTTCGAGCGGCGCAGCGGCAACACGCCGCGCGCGCTGGTCGAGCAGCCGCGCTACCGTGCCGGCTACGACTTCCTGCGGCTGCGCGCCGACGCCGGCGAGGCCAGCGCCGAGCTGGCCGAATGGTGGGAGGACTTCGCGCTCGGCGACGACGACGAACGCGTGGCCTTGTTGCAGGCGGTGCGCGAGCGCGACAAGGTGCGGCGCGTGGCCAAACCGCCCGCAGCATCCGGCGCGGCAGCAGGTGTGCACCGCGCTACAC
>CALBTN010000302.1 GCA_937967345.1 uncultured Rubrivivax sp.
CTTGCCGAGCCAGCACCGCGGCAGCGCCCTGCCCCGGCTCGCCTGTGCGCCGGTCAGAAGGTGCCGGGATAGGCGCCGCCGTCGAGCAGGATGTTCTGCCCGGTCAGGTAGGCGGCCTGCGCGCTGCACACGAAGGCGCACAGCGCGCCGAACTCGGCCGGCGTGCCCAGCCGCCGCGCCGGGACCGTGGCGATGCGCTGCGCCAGCACCTCGTGCACCGTCTTGCCCTGCCGCGCCGCGGCACCGGCCCAGGCGCTGCGCACGCGGTCGGTGTCGAAGACGCCGGGCAGCAGGTTGTTGAGGGTGACGTTGGCCGCGGCCAGCCGGCTGTCGCGCGCCAGGCCGGCGACGAAGCCGGTCAGGCCGCTGCGCGCGCCGTTGGACAGACCCAGGATGTCGATTGGCGCCTTCACCGCGCCCGAGGTGATGTTGACGACGCGGCCGAAGCCGCGCGCAGCCATGGCGTCGACGGTGGCCTTGATCAGCTCGATCGGCGTCAGCATGTTGGCGTCGAGCGCCTTGATCCAGGCGTCGCGGTCCCAGTCGCGGAAGTCGCCCGGCGGCGGCCCGCCGGCGTTGTTGACCAGGATGTCGACCTGCGGGCACGCGGCCAGTGCGGCCGCCCGGCCCACGGCGCGGGTGATGTCGCCGGCCACCGCCTTCACCGTGACCGCGGGGTTCAGCGCGCGCAGTTCGGCGGCGGCGGCCTGCAGCGCCTCGTCGCCACGCGCGGTGAGGACGACGTTGACGCCCTCGCGCACCAACGCCGCCGCGCAGCCCTTGCCCAGCCCCTTGCTCGCCGCGCACACCAGCGCCCACTTGCCTTGCAGCCCCAGGTCCATGCGATCTCCCTTGTCGCGATGTCAGCGCCAGCGTGCGAGCAGCCAGATGCCCGCCAGCACCAGCAGCGTACCGGCCGCGATCGCGGCGGTGAAGGCCTCGCCGAGGATCCACACGCCCATCGCGATGGTGCTCAACGGCCCGACCATGCCGGCCATCGAGGCCATCGGCGCGCCGATGCGCTCGATCGCCATCATCACCATCAGCACCGGCACGAAGGTGCAGGCGGTGGCGTTCAGCAGCGACAGCCACAACACCGGCGGCGCCACGGCGAAGGCACTGTGCCACGGCCGCAGCAGCGCGAACTGCGCGATGCACAGCACGCAGGCCACGCTGGTGGCCAGCCCGGTCAGCCGCGCCGCGCCCAGCCGCTTGACCTCTTCGCCGCTGTACACCAGGTACAGCGCGTAGCTCAGCGTGCTGGCGAACACCAGCAACGCGCCGAGCGCGGTGTTGGCCGCATCGAGCCGAAGCTCCTGGCCGAACACGAGCAGCACGCCCGCGTAGCTGATGGCCAGCGCCATCATCTGGCGCGGCGCGACCGCATGCTTGAACAGCAAGCGCCCCAGCAGCAGCACCAGCGTCGGCCCCAGGTACAGGATCAGACGCTCCAGGCTGGCGCTGATGTAGCGCAGGCCCCAGAAGTCGAGAAAGCTCGCCAGGTAGTAGCCGCTGAAGCCCAGCAGCAACACCGCGCGCCAGTCGCGCGCAACCAGTCGCCGCTGGCCGCGCCCGGCCCACAACGCCAGCGCGACGAACAGCGGCAGCGCGAACAGCATGCGCAGCATGATCAGCGTGACCGCGTCGACGTCGTAGCGGTAGGCCAGCTTGACGATGATGGCCTTGCCGGAAAACGCCACCGCCCCGGCGACGGCCAGCGGCAACCCCGGCCACAGCGGCGGCGCGGTGCGCGCCGGCGTCACGGCGCGTCAGAAGCCGGCGGCCAGGCCGTCGCGCCGCGCGTCGCTGGCCGCGACGTAACCCTCGACCGCGGGGTCGCCCAGCCGCCAGATGAACTGGCCGGCGCCGAAGTCCTGGTAGCTGTCGTTGATCTGGTCGAGCCGGTGGCCCAGATCCTTCAGGCCCTGCGCGGTGGCACCCGGCACGCCGTCCTCGAGGTTGAGCCGGCGCTGCAGGTTGAAGCGCCAGCGCGGCGCGTCGCACGCGGTCTGCGGGTTTTGCTGGTAGTCGAGCATGCGCACCAGCATTTGCATATGGCCCTGCGGCTGCATGTCGGCGCCCATCACGCCATAGCTCATCACCGGCGCGCCGTCCTGGGTCAGGAAGGCCGGGATGATGGTGTGGAACGGCCGCTTGCCCGGCGCAACGACATTCGGGCTGGCCGCGTCGAGGCTGAAGCCATGGCCGCGGTTTTGCAGGCTCAACCCCCAGTCGGGCAGCACCACGCCCGAGCCGAAGCCCATGTAGTTGCTCTGGATGAAGCTGACCATCATGCCGCGCTCGTCGGCGGCCGTGAGATAGATGGTGCCGCCCTTGGGCTGCAGCCCGGGGCCGAAGTCCTGCGCGCGCTTCGGGTCGATCAGCCTGGCGCGCTCGGCCAGGTAGGCATCGTCCAGCAGCTGCTCGGGCGTGACCTGCATCGTCGCGCGTTCGGCCACGTGGCGGTAGACGTCGGCGAAGGCCAGCTTCATGGCTTCGATCTGCAGGTGGAACGACGCGGCGCCGTCCAGCGGCAGCGCGGCGAGGTCGAAGTGCGCCAGCATGCCCAGCGCCATCAGCGCGGCGATGCCCTGGCCGTTGGGCGGGATTTCGTGCAACGTGTAGCCGCGGTAGTCCTTGGCGATCGGCGTGACCCACTCGGGCTGGTAGGCCGCCAGATCCTGCACCGTCATCGCGCCGCCCTGCTCGGCGGCCGCACGCGCCAGCGCCTGCGCGATCTCGCCGCCGTACAGCGCGGCGCCGCCGGTGTCGGCCAGCGCGCGCAGCATGCGCGCCGCGCCCGGCAGGCGAAACAGCTCGCCCACCGCCGGCGCACGGCCGTGCGGCAAGAAGCACTGCGCAAAGCCCGGCTGCGACGTGAGATCGGCCACCTGCGCCGCCAGCATCCACTTCTGCGCGACCACCGGCGGCACGATGTAGCCGCGCTCGGCGATCTCGATCGCCGGGGCCAGCAGATCGCCGAACGCGAGCTTGCCGAAGCGCTGGCTCAGGCTGACCCAGCCCGCCACCGCACCCGGCACGGTGACGCTGTCCCAGCCGCGCTGCGGCGGCGCGGCCGCGCCGCTGCCAACCTTGCGCTGGAAGTACTGCGGCGACCACGCCGCCGGCGCACGGCCCGACGCATTCAAGCCATGCAGCTGCTGGCCGTCCCACAGGATGCAAAAGGCATCCGAGCCCAGGCCGTTGCTGCAGGGCTCGACGAGGGTCATGGCGGCGGCCGCGGCGATGGCGGCATCGACCGCGTTGCCCCCGGCAGCAATCATGCGCAGCCCGGCCTGCGCGGCCAGCGGGTGCGAGGTGGCCACCACGTTGCGCGCGAACACCGGCCGGCGCGGCGTGGCGTATGAAGCGTCCCAGTCGAAGCGATGGTTCATGGCAATAAGTCTTGTAGGTGGGCACGAAGCGCAATTCACGAAGGCACAAAAGGCCGACTCGCCGCCGCCAGCACCGGCGGCGGATGCCGGCGCGGGGCTGGCGAACTCTGAACCCGAAGGCTCGCGCACGCAAGTGTCGCGCGCTGCGGCAAGCCGCCAACACCCGATCCCGATTTGTGCGCGATGTCAGCCGTCTTTCAGGCAGCGCACGATAAGCTCGCGCGGGCCATGCGCGCAGACGCACGGCCTTTCATCGGCAACTGCAAGAGGACTCACGACATGGCAACACGCAAGACAACGGGCGGCACGGCCGGCAAGGCCGCGACCAAGGCTGCAGGCAAGACGACGAGCAAGACGACGAGCAAGACGGCGAGCAAGACCGCGAGCAAGGCGGCGGGCAGCAACCCGCTGAAGAGCGCCGCGGCCGATCTGGTCGCCGCGGCGAAGAACCTGGGCAAGGCCATCGCCGACAAGGCCGAAGAAGCCAAGGCCGACGCGTCGGCGGCCCTGCGCCGCGCCAAGGACGACATGGCGGCAGGCAGCGACAAGGCACGCAAGAAGGTCAGCGCCTCGGTCGAGCGCACCGAAAAGCGCATCGAGCACGCAGCGGACGAAGCCAAGGAATCGGTGCAGCGCGTGCTCGGCAAGGTCGAGACCAAGGCCAAGCAGGTCAAGGCCGAGGCCGAGCGCAAGCTGGCGCGCGCCGAGAAGGTGTCAAGCGAGAAGGTGGCCAAGGCCAGCGAGGCGATCTCCAAGGAGATGCGCAACGTCAAGGCGACGGTGAAGAAGCAGGCCGACGCAGTGACCCAATCGGTCAAGAGCGCCACCGCCAAGGCCAAGCCGGCGTCGACCGCCAAGTCGGCCGCGCCGGCGCGCAAGACCGCCGCGGCGAAGAAGGCCAGCGCCAAGTAGGCCCGCGCCAAGCGGGCTCTGCGCGCCGGGCGGGTCAGCGCTGCAGCATGCCGGCCACCTGTTCGGCAATGGCCAGCGCGGCCGTCAGGCCTGGCGACTCGATGCCCAGCAGGTTCACCAGCCCCGGCACGCCGTGTTCGGCCGGGCCCTGGATCATGAAATCCGCGGCCGGCTGCCCCGGCCCGCTGATCTTCGGCCGGATGCCGGCGTAGGCCGGCTGCAGTGCGTCGTCGGGCAGCGCCGGCCAGTAGCGGCGGATGGCCGCGGCGAACGGCGCCGCGCGCGCGGCGTCGACCCGGTAGTCCTCGGCACCGCGATCGGCAAGGTCAATCCATTGCACGTCGGGGCCGAAGCGCATCTGCCCGCCCAGGTCGAGCGTGACGTGCACGCCCAAGCCGGCTTCGTCGGGCATCGGGTAGATCAGCCGGGTGAACGCCGGCTTGCCGGCATGGCTGAAATAGTGGCCGCGCGCCCAATGGGCCTGCGGCAGCGGCAGCGGCGCCACGCCCTCGAGCCGCGCCGCCAGCGCCACCGCGTGCAGCCCGGCGCTGTTGACCACGCAGCGCGCGTGCAGGCCCATTGGCTCTTCGCCACCCAGCTGCAATTCGAAGCCGCCGGCAACGCGCATCCAGCGCTGCAGCGGGCTGCGCAGCGCCAGCATCGCGCCATGCGCTTCGGCCTGGCCCTGCAGCGACAGCATCAAGCCGTGGCTGTCGACGATGCCGGTGGACGGCGACAGCAGCGCCGCGCTGCAGCGCAGCGCCGGCTCCAGCGTCTGGGCTTCGGCGCCGTCCAGCCACTGCAGATCGTGCACGCCGCAGGCTTGCGCGCGCTCGCCCAGCGCGCGCAGCGCCGGCTGCTGCGTCGCGTCGGTGGCCACGACCAGCTTGCCGCAGCGCCGGTGGGTGATGCCGAACTCGGCACAGTAGCCATACAGAAGATCGCGGCCGCGCAGGCACAGCCGCGCCTTCAGGCTGCCCGCCGGGTAGTACAGCCCGGCGTGGATGACCTCGCTGTTGCGCGAACTGGTCGCGCTGCCGATCGCCGGCTCGGCCTCGAGCAGCACCGCCTCGCGCCCGGCCATCGCCAGCGCACGCGCCACCGCCAGACCGACCACGCCGGCCCCGACCACCACGCAGTCCACCCGTTCCATCGCGCTCACCACCACCCCCACCAGTGCGACGCACTGCGCAGCGCCTCGGCGACGAAGCGCTGCACCCGCGGCGGCTCGGGGCCGAGGTGCAGCGCCAGCCGCCGTTCGCGCAGGCCGGCATCGGCGGCCGTGATGCGCTCGTTGCGCCGCAGGTGCTCGAGCCAGCTTTCGTCGACGAAGTATTCGATGTATCGCCCCGGCACCGACGGGTCGCGAAACAGGCCCCACGACAGCGCACCCTGGCGCAGCCTGGCGCTGCGCGTCAGGCGCATCACCTCGGCAAAGGCGTCGGCCTGGGCCGGGTCGATCTGGTAGTCCACGGTCACCATCACCGGGCCTTCGTCGGCGCCGATACCCAGATCGGTCTGCGGCGGATGGGCCGGGCTCACCGGACTGAAGTCGGGGTCTTCGCCGCCTTCGACCGTCAGGCGGCGCGTCAGCAGCCAACACAGCGGGCCCGCCAACGCGGCAGCCGTCACCGCGACGCGCACGCTGAACAGCGACGCCACCTGGCCCCACAGCAGCGAACCGCCGGCCGCCCCGCCCATCAGCGCCACCTGGTACACCGCCATGCCGCGCGCGCGCACCCAGTTCGGCAGCGCCATCTGCGCGGCCAGCGTCAGCGAGTTGGCGGTGGAGATCCACGCCATGCCCAGCACCACGATCGCCGGCAGCGCGAGCCACAGCGTGGGTGCGAACACCACCACCACCGACATCGCGGCGTGCGCTACGGTGCCGAACAGCACGAACTGGTCGCGGTCGTAGCGCGCGCGCCAGCGCGGAAAGTACATCGCGGCGACGATCGCGCCGCCGCCGATGCACGCCAGCAGCAGCGTGTAGCTGCCCGGGCCGGCGCCGGGCAGCGCGCGCGCCACCAGCGGCAGCAGCGCCAGCAGCGCCGACGACTGCAGGAAGAACAAGAAGATGCGCAGCAGCACCACCTTCATGCGCGGCGACTGCATCACGTGCTGCCAGCCCACGCGCATCGCGCCGACGAAGCGCTCGCCGGGCAGCGTGCTGGTGCGCGGCGTCGAACGCCAGCGCACGATGGTGGCGAACGCGGCCGCGGCGAGCACCACGTTCAGCACGAACACCACGCCGCTGCCCAGCGCCGAGATGATTGCGCCCGCGGCCACCGGGCCGACGACGCGCGACAGGTTCATCGAGATGCCGTTCAGCGCCATCGCCGAACCCAGGTGCTCGCGCGGCACGACCTCGGGCACGATCGCCGAGAACACCGGCCAGCGCATCGCCAGCCCGATGCCGTTGGCGAAGGTCAGCGCCAGCAGCAGCGGCGCGGTGAGCAGGCCGGTCAGCGACAGCGCGGCCAGCACCAGCGCGACCAGCGCCACCCACAGCTGGGTAGCGGCGAAGTAGCGGCGCCGGTCGATGATGTCGGCCAGCGCGCCGCTGGGCAGCCCGAGCAGGAACACCGGCAGCGTCGAGGCGGTCTGCACCAGCGCCACCATCACCGGGCTGGTGCTGAGCGAAGTCATCACCCAGGCGGCGGTGACGTCGTTCATCCACATCGCCACGTTGGCGGCGAAGGTGGCCAGCCACAGGTTGCGAAACACCACCGTGCGAAACGGGGCGAACGCATCGTTGCGCTTCAGCGCTTCGATCAGCAGGGGCATCGGCGAACGCGCGGGCGATGCGGTGAGCGGCGCGGCCCGCGCCGGGCCGCGCCCGGCGCGACGGCCTCAGTCTTCTTCGTGGAAGGCTTCTTCGCGCTTTTTCTTGATCGACGGCAGCGTGACGACGACGATCATCGCGGCGGCCGCGACCAGCAGCCCGGCCGACAGCGGTCGCGTGAGGAAGGTGCTCCAGTCGCCGCGCGAC
>CALBTN010000303.1 GCA_937967345.1 uncultured Rubrivivax sp.
GACGTTGGTATCCAGCAGGAACACTCAGGTCAACTCCGCCGCCTTGCCTGCGACAGTCGACTTGGGGGGGGGCGAAATCCAACTCCGCCGCCTCGGCCATGCCGAGCAAGGTGGCGATGTCGGCACTGCCGCTGCTGAGTGCCAGATAGCGGTCGTAGGTCAGCAGCACATGCGACGGCGTACCCCGATCCGTGACGACGACCGGGCCCAGGGCGGCGGCCTTCTTGGCCCGCGCCGTGTCTTGATTGAACTCGCGGCTGGTGAAAGTGGTGATCGGCATGCTGGCCTCGGCGTTCAGCGTCGATGTACTCATTTTGCTACATCGCAGATGAATCGCGACGATCCAGGCTGCAAGCTGGCCACGGCCTGCCGGCGAAGACGCGGCCCCATGCGGCCTCCCGGGGGTTGATGACGGTGACGCCGGCGGCCCGGAAGGGGCACGTGGCGCGGGTGGCAACGGCAAAGCCGTTGGTCATGGTGGCGGCAGCGATGCAGGCGCCGGCAGTCTCGATCCCCTGGCCGGCAGCGCGCACCCTGGCCAGAAGTTCGGCATAGGCCTTCGTGCAAGCCAGATCGAACGGCGGCACGCGCTCCACGAACGCCGGCAGCACGCGCGTCTGCAGGGCGTGATGCAACGCCGCCCGGCGCTTGCCGACCGGCAGCAGCGCCACGCCGGCACGCAACTCGGCAACCGTCATGGCGGTGAGGCGAAGCGTTTCCAGGATCTGCGTGTCGATCCACTCGACGCGGGTATCGGGCGCAAGGCGCAGCGGCTCCGACACCACGTTCGTATCGAGCATGATCATTCGATGCGCGCGGCGCGGGCCGGATTCCCGTCGTGCGCATTCCACTGATCGCGGCACACCCATTCCAGGCTGATCGCGGACAGTGTTCCGGGCGATCGCTGACACCCCGGGAGGCAAGGCGGGTCGGCAGCGCGCGGGCAGTTGGCGCGCCGCGGATGCCGTCAGGCCTGAAGCCTGGCCCGGCGCAGCGACGTGCCCTCGAGCGCGATGGTGTGCGCGCCGTGCAGCAGCCGATCCATGATGGCGTCGGCAATGGTCGGCTCGGCCAGCCACTGATGCCAGGCGCTGCTGGGCAACTGGCTGGTGATCAGCGTGGAGCGGCTGCCCACCCGGTCGTCCAACAGTTCCAGCAGGTCCTGGCGCTCCTGCGCGCCGATGGGGGCGATGGCCAAGTCGTCAAGCACCAGCACGTCCAGCCGCGCGAGTTGTGCCAGTCGGCGGCCGAAGCTGCCGTCGCCGTGGGCCACCTGCAGCTCCTGCAGCAGCCTGGTGGCACGGGTGTAGAGCACGCTGAAGCCGCAGCGCGCGGCCTGCTGTGCCAGGGCACATCCGAGCCATGTCTTGCCGCAACCGGTGGCACCGGTGATCAGCACGTTGCGAGCGTGGCGGATCCAGTCGCCGCCGGCCAGCGCGGTGATGAGGTGCCGGTCCAGGCCACGGCCGGCGCGCCAGTCGATGTCTGGAACCCGTGCACGTTCAGAAGTTCCTGGAGCGCCGAGCGGCCAGGATCATCGACAAGGTCGGCCTGGTCCTCGGCGATTCACTTGGTCGAAGCAAGGAACCCCAAGTGAACAGCGACCATGAAGACGACCCCGGTGACGCCTAACCAGTCGCTCGAGCCTGCGCGGTCGCCTCGGCTCGAACGTTGGCATCGATGCACTGCTGGCGCCGCTCCCCATCCGCCACCACCTGACGCAGCTCGCCACCGATAAGGACTTCACGCACGCGGCGAAGCATTGCTTGCTTCGTGCATGGCCGGCGAAAGCGCGCGCTGGCGCGCCGCCTCAGCGGCCGAAGATGCCGTACCAGCCGAAACCCAGGCTGACCGCGTGGTCGCCCCCGGCGCGGGTGAACACCAGGTCCAGGCCCAGCACCTCGGGCAGCAGCCACAGTCGCGCGCCGGCGTTGCGCACCGGGCGGGTCTGGTGCGAGTGCAGCGTCTCGACGAACAGGATCCAGCGCTCGTCGGGCTGCCATCCCAGCGCCGCGCGCGTGCCGCTGCTCCAGCGCGACGGCTGCCGCTCGCGCGTGCCGATCGCGTTGAGGTACAGCGCCCACTGCGGCGTCAACTGCAGCGATGCCAGCCCGGCCAGTGCTGCGCCGTCGCCGCGCCAGCCGCTGCCGCTGTCCCTGGCCCAGTCGACGCCGCCGATCACGCCGAGCTGGAGTTCGCCCAGCGGCGTGGCCCAGCGCGCGGCTTCGGGCACCCACTTCAACCCCAGCGCCAGTGCGTCCACCCCGACGTCTGCGCCATTGGTGCGGCCGATGCCGGCGTCGAGTTCGAGCTGGTCGGTCAGGCCGCAGGCCGGCGTGGCGGTCAGCGT
Source organism: uncultured Rubrivivax sp. (assembly GCA_937967345.1). Taxonomy (GTDB): domain Bacteria; phylum Pseudomonadota; class Gammaproteobacteria; order Burkholderiales; family Burkholderiaceae_C; genus Rubrivivax. Next base: position 2,351 of record CALBTN010000303.1, read on the forward strand.
GCGAAGCTGGTCTTCGCGCGCGCTCCAGGCCTCGATCAGGCACTCGCCGGCCGGCGAGGTGCCGGTGTCGTCGGTGGCCATCGGCCGTGCCGCCTGCGCAGGTTGCGCGACCGCCGCGCCCAGCAGCAGCGGCGCCAGCAGCCAGCGTGTGCGTGCGGGCATCGGGACGCGAGAGCGGCGCATCGCTGGCGTCGCTGGGATGCGGGTGAATCAGACCTGCCAGCCGATCAGAACTTGGTGTAGCCGCCGTCGATCACGAACTGCTCGCCGGTGGTGTAGCTCGATGCGCGGCTGGCCAGGTAGACCGCGATGCCGCCGAAGTCGTCGGCCGTGCCCCAGCGCCGCGCCGGCACGCGCGGCAGCACCGCGCCGGCGAACTTCGGGTTGTCGAACAGCGCATCGGTCATCTCGGTGCGCACCCAGCCCGGCAGGATCGAGTTGACGCGGATGTCGTGCCGCGCCAGCTCCACCGCCAGCGCGCGCACCAGGGCCGTGGTCGCGCCGTTGGACGCGCCGTAGTGGCTGTTGCGCTCCGCGCCTTCCACCGCTGCGGTGCTGGCGGTGGCCACCAGCGCGCCGCCCTGGCCGTGCTCGATCATGTGCCGCGACGCGGCGCGCAGCGTGAGGAACACGCCCTCGACGTTGATGCGCTGCACGCGGCGGAAGTCGTCCAGGCTCATCTTTTCCAGCGGCGTGTTGAAGCCGGCCACCCCGGCGTTGGCAAAACACGCGTCGACGCGGCCGAGTGCCGCCACCGACGCGGCGAACGCGGCGTCCACCTGGGTCTCTTCGCCGACGTTGCAGACGAAGGCCGCCACCCGCGCGGCGTCGCCGCAGCCGGCGGCCAGTTGCGCGCGCGCGTGCTCGGTCTTGGCGGCGTTGGAGCCCCAGATCGCCACCTTGGCGCCGGCCGCCAGCAGCGCGCGCGCCATGCCCAGGCCGATACCGCCGTTGCCGCCGGTGACGACGATGCCTTGGCCGCTGAGGTCGAAAGGGGTGTACATGGGCGGGCCTGGCAAGGTTCAGAACGGATAGTGCCGCGGCTGGGTCTGCATCGTGATCCAGCGCAGATCGGTGAACTCCGCAATGCCGGCCTTGCCGCCGAAGCGGCCGATGCCGCTGCCCTTGACGCCGCCGAAGGGCATCTGCGCCTCGTCGTGCACGGTCGGGCCGTTGACGTGGCAGATGCCCGAGTCGATGCGCCGCGCCACCTGGAAGGCGCGCGCCAGGTCGCGGCCGAACACCGCCGCGCTCAGCCCGTAGTCGTTGTCGTTGGTGCAGGCCACCGCTTCGTCGACGCCGCTCACGCGCACGATCGCCTTCACCGGACCGAAGGTCTCTTCGTGGTAGATGCGCATCGCCGGCGTGACGTGGTCGAGCACGGTGGCCGGCATCAGCGTGGTCTCGGCCTTGCCGCCGCACAGCAGTTTGGCGCCTTTGGCCAGCGCGTCGTCGATCAGCGCGTTGCAGTGCTCGACCGTGTTCATGCCGATCACCGAGCCCAGCACCACCGGGTCGCCCTTGCGCGGGTCGCCCAGCGGCAAGGTCTTGGCCTTGGCCACGAAGGCGGTGGCAAAGGCGTCGGCGACCTTGGCGTCGACGATGATGCGCTCGGTGCTCATGCAGATCTGGCCGCTGTTGGCGAAGCAGCCGAAGGC
>CALBTN010000304.1 GCA_937967345.1 uncultured Rubrivivax sp.
GCTGCTCGCGCTGGTGCTGTTCCTGTGGACGCCGCCACACTTCTGGAGCCTGGCGATCGCCAACCAGGCCGACTATGCGGCGGCGAACATCCCGATGCTGCCGGTGGTGGCCGGCACCCAGCGCGCGGCGCGCGTGGTCTATGGCAACACCGTGCTGCTGGCGGCGGTGTCGCTGCTGCCGGTGTTCTTCGGTGCCGGCTGGGTCTACCTGCTGGGTGCCGCGGCCGGTGGCCTGCACTTCGTGCGCAAGGCCCGTGCGCTGGCGTTGGAGCCGTCGCGCAAGACCGCGCTGGCGTCGTTCTTCGCCTCGATGGTGCAACTCAGCATCTTGCTGGCGGCGGTGGCAGTCGATGCCGCACTGCGCTGAGCCGACACTTGCTCGACGCCTGCGCGCATTCGCTCTGGCGCTGCTGACCGGTGGCCTCGTTCTCGCGGCGCACGCCGAGTCGCCGTCGGCGCTGGACGAGCGCAGTGCCCTGGCGGCCGGTGAGGCGGCGATCGGGCGCACCCTGCCCGATTACGTGCTGCTCGATCGCCACGGCAAGGAGGTCAGGCTGTCGAGCTACCGCGGCAAGCCGCTGCTGGTCAGCTTCATCTACACCGGCTGCTTCCAGGTCTGCCCGGCGACCACGCGAGCGCTGCACGAGGCGGTCAAGGGCCTGGACAAGCTGCTGGCGCCGGACCAGTTCAACGTCGTCAGCATCGGCTTCAACCAGCCCTTCGACTCGCCGACTGCGATGCGCGCCTTTGCCGCGCAACATCGCATCGACTACGCCAACTGGGAGTTCCTGAGCCCGCCACCGGCCATCGTCGCGGCGCTGGCTCGCGACTTCGGCTTCAGTTACGTCGCCACGGCGGGGGGCTTCGACCACGTGCTGGGCGTGACGCTGGTCGACGCGCAGGGCCGAATCCATGCGCAGGTCTACGGCGACCGCATGAACGCCCAGCGCATCGGTGAACCCTTGCGCCAGTTGCTGACCGAAGGGCCCGGCGCGGGCTCGATGCAACTGGCCGACGTCATCGAGCGCGTGCGCATCCTGTGCACCGTGTACGACCCCGACACCGGCACCTACCGCTACAAGTGGGGGCTGATCTTCGAACTGATCGGCGGGTTGGGTTTCTTCATCACCGTGGCCTGGTACTTCATCGCCGAGCGGCGCAACCGGCGGCGCGAGCGCGGTGCGCTGGCGCCGCAGTGAGGCGGCGGTGGAGCAGGCGCGACAGTGGGGGCTGGCCGGTTGGCGCCGCATCGAGCGACGCTTCGATGCCGCGTTCGGCTCGGCGCTGAATCCGTTGCGGCACCTGGGAGCGCTGGGGTTCCTGAGCCTTTGGTTGCTCGCGCTCAGCGGCATCTACCTGTACGCGCTGCTCGACACCTCGGCGGCCGGCGCGTACCGCTCGATCCACGGCCTTGCGCAGCAGCCGTGGTACTACGGCGGCTGGCTGCGCAGCCTGCACCGCTACGCCGCCGACGCCTTCGTCCTGCTGATGGGCCTGCATCTGCTGCGTGAATGGCTGCATGGCCACTACCGCGGCATGCGGCGCTTTTCCTGGCTGACCGGGGTGCCGCTGATCGTCTTCGCCTTTGCCAGCGCGATCGGCGGCTTCTGGCTCAACTGGGACCAACTCGGCCAGTTCTCCGCGATCGCCACCGCCGAATGGCTGGACGCGCTGCCGCTGCTGGCGGCACCGCTGGCGCGCAACTTCCTGCGCGTCGACGCGGTCAGCGACCGATTGTTCTCGCTGTTCGTCTTCGTTCATCTGGGCGTGGCGCTGCTGATGGTGTTCGGCCTGTGGTTCCACGTCCAGCGGCTGACGCGCGCGGCCGTGTTTCCGCCGCGGCGGCTGGCGCTGGCCAGCGCTGCGCTGCTGTGCGCGCTGGCGCTGGCCGCGCCTGTGGTCAGCCATGCGCCGGCCGATCTGGCCACCGTGCCGGCGGTGCTGGCGCTGGACTGGATCTTGCTGTTCGTGCATCCGCTGACCTACGCCACATCGGCCGGTGCGGTGTGGTGGGGGGTCGGTGCCGCGCTGCTGTTGCTGGTGGCGCTGCCGTTTCTGCCGCAACCGGCGCGGGCGCCGGTTGCCGTGGTCGATGCGGCCAATTGCAACGGCTGCCGCCGCTGCTTTGCCGACTGTCCGTACGCCGCCATCACGATGGTGCCGCACCCCAACGGCCGGCCCGGGCGCGAGCTGGCGCAGGTCGATGCCGATCTTTGCGCAAGCTGCGGCATCTGCGCCGGGTCGTGCCCGTCGTCGACGCCGTTTCGCAGCGTGGCCGAACTGGTCACCGGCATCGACATGCCGCAGCTGACCGTCGCCACGCTGCGCCGGCGCCTGCAGCAGGGTTTGAGCGAGCTGCGCAGCGAGCGGCCGATCGTGGTCTTCGGCTGCGACCACGGCGCGCGCGTTTCCGCGCTGGCCGGCCCCGACGTGGCGCCGTTCAGCTTGATCTGTGCCGGCATGCTGCCGCCATCGTTCGTCGACTACGCGCTGCGCGACGGTGCGGCCGGCGTGCTGGTCAGCGGCTGCCCGCAAGCTGGCTGCGAGTTCCGCCTCGGCCAGCGTTGGGCCGAACAGCGCTTGCAGCGCCGCCGCGAGCCGCGCCTGCGCCGCCTGGACGAACCCGAGCGCTTGGCCGTCGCCTGGACCGATGCCGCCGACGTGCCCACGCTGCGCGCGGCGCTGGAACAGCTGCGCCAGCGGCTGCACACGCTGCCGCAGCCGGCGGCGGCTTTGAGGATTCACCATGGTTGAGCATGCCGCCGCGACCCACCGCCCGCTCGGGGTGGCTGCCTGGACCGGCCAGGCGCTGCTGTTCGCGGCATTCGCTTTGGTCATCGGCGTGTTCTCGCGCTGGCCGGTCTACCACCACCTCGGCCCCGATCAGGCGGTGATCAAGGTCAGCTTCGCGCACACCGGCAAGCCGGTGTCCGACTGCCGGCCGCTGAGCGCCGAGGAACTGGCCAAGCTGCCACCAAACATGCGTGCGCCGGTGCGCTGCCCGCGCGAGCGCTCGCCGGTGACGATGGAAGTCGACATCGGCGGCGTGCCGGTGCTGCGCCGCGTCGCGCAGCCGTCGGGTCTGTCGCGCGATGGTGCGTCGTCGATGTACCAGCGTGTGCAGGTGCCGGCCGGCGAGCAGCGCGTGGTCGTGCGCATGAACGACGACGTGCGCCACGCCGGCTTCACGCACGAGCGCGACGCCGTGGTCAAGCTGGCGCCGGCGCAAATCCTGGTCATCGACTTCGATGCCGAGCAAGGCGGGATCACGCTGCGATGAAGCATGCCGTGACGCACCACGCAGTCGTGCCGGGCGCAACCGATGCGCCGCGCGGCGCTGCCTGCGCGGTGCCGGCGGCGCGGGTTGGAAGCAGGGTTGGATGAGGTGAGACCTGACGCATGAGCACGCTGGCCAATCCATCGCCACTGGCGCCACCGCAGCTCGCGGCCGCCGGCGCGGTACACGACTACTCGCTGCCGCTGCCCAGCGCGGCGCAGCGCGCGCAGGCGCGTGCCTGGTTGTGGCTGGGCCTGCTGGCCCTGGTCGGAGCCGGCGTGTTCTCGATCCTGCTGGTCGCCGCACGCACGCCCGGCGTCAACCAGTGGCTGCCGGCGGCGGATTTTTTCCGCGTCGCGCTGGTGGTGCACGTCGACCTGTCGGTGCTGGTGTGGTTTGCCGCGATGGCGGCGATGCTGTGGAGCCTGATCGCCACGCCGCGCGCCGAAGCCTGGAGCTGGCTCGCGCTGGGCTTGTGCAGTGCCGGGGCGCTGCTGATGTCGCTGGGCGCCTTCGTCTCGCCCGGCACGCCGATCATGGCCAACTACATCCCGGTGCTCGAAGGCCCGATGTTCATGGCCGGTTTGGCGGCCTTTGCCGCCGGCTTCGCGCTGCAGGTGTTGCGTGTGCTGTGGGCGGCGCCCAAGCTCAGCGGCACGTTCGGCGGTGCCGATGCGCTGCGTTTCGGGCTGAACGCCGCAGCGGTGTCGGCCGCGGTGGCGTTGCTGGCCTTTGCCTGGTCGGTGGCGGTGGTGCCGCGCGAACTCGACGCCAAGGGTTACTACGAAATCCTGTTCTGGGGCGGCGGCCATGCGCTGCAGTTCGCCTGGACGCTGCTGATGCTGGTCGGCTGGCTGTGGCTGGCGCAGGCCTGCGGCGCGCGCGTGCCACTGTCGCCGCGCATCGCGCTGCTGATGTTCGCGCTGGCGCTGGCCAGCGTGTTCGTCACGCCCTATGCCTACCTGGCGCACGATGTCGCCACGGTCGAACACCGCCGCCTGCACACGCTGGCGATGCGTTTCGGCGGCGGCGCGGCGATCGTGCCGCTGGCGCTGGCCGTGCTGGTCTCGTTGTGGCCGCTGCGCCAGCTCGACGCCACCCGGCGGCCGCTGCGTGCGGCGCTGGTGTCGTCGATGCTGTTGTTCGCCGCCGGCGGGCTGATCGGCCTGGCCATCGGCGCCAACAACGTGAAGATTCCGGCGCACTACCACGGCTGCATCGTCGGCGTCACGCTGGCGCTGATGGGCGTGGTCTACCACCTGCTGCCGCGGCTCGGTTATGCCGCGCCGCGCGGCCGGCTGGCGGTGTGGCAGCCCTACGTGTACGGTGCCGGCCAGCTGTTGCACATCATTGGCCTGGTGTGGTCGGGCGGCTACGGCGTGCAGCGCAAGGTGGCCGGCGCCGAGCAGGTGCTGCGCAGCACCGGCGAGGTCGCCGGCATGGGGCTGATGGGCCTGGGCGGGCTGCTGGCGATCATCGGCGGCCTGTTGTTCGTGGTGGTGGTGGTGCGCTCGCTGCGCCGGAGCGCGCCATGATCGCGCTGCTGCAACGCGGCTTGCGCGGCCTGTTCATGCAGGCTGAAGGCGTCTTCAACCGCGCCTTCGGCGACCGGCTGAACCCGCTGTACCACCTGGGCTCCACCAGCTTCTATCTGTTCTGGATCGTCGCCGCCACCGGCTTGGTGCTGTACGCGTTCTTCGACACCAGCGTCACCGGCGCTTACCGTTCGGTCGAGACGGTGACGCACGCGGCCTGGGGCATCCCCGGCGTGCTGCGCAGCGTGCACCGCTATGCGTCGGACGCCATGGTGCTGTCGATGGTGATCCACATGCTGCGCCACTTCGCCTTCGACCGGCTGCGCGGCTTCCGCTCGTTCTCGTGGATCACCGGCGTGCTGCTGATCTGGCTGGTCTACATTGCCGGGGTCAACGGCTACATGCTGCCGTGGGACCAGCTGGCGCAATTCGTCATCACCGCCAGCTTCGAGTGGCTGGACTGGCTGCCCACCTTCGGCGGCGCGCTGATGCGCAACTTCATCTACCCCACCAGCGTCAGCGACCGCTTCTTCTCGCTGCTGGTGTTTATCCACATCGGCGTGCCGCTGTTCACGCTGCTGCTGATGTGGATCCACGTGCAGCGTGTGCCCAAGGCCAACACCCAACCGCCGCGGCCGATCGCGCTGAGCATCGCGGCGATGCTGCTGGTGCTGTCGGTGGTGCTGCCGGTGGCCAGCCAGGGCGGGCCGGCCCATCTGGACGTGTCGCCGACCTCGCTCGAGCTCGACTGGTTCTTGCTGCCGGTGCTGCCGTTGATCGACCGCTGGCCGCTGGCGTGGGTGTGGGCGCTGCTGACCGGTACCAGCGTGCTGCTGTTCGTGCTGCCGTGGCTGCGTTGGCGCCGCGCCGGTGCCAAGGCGGCGCTGCACCTGACCGTGCACCCTGGCGCGGTGCCGGTCACGGTGCGCGCGGGCGAGACGCTGCTCGAGGCCGGGCTGCGCGCCGACCTGGCGCTGCAATACGACTGCCGCTCCGGCGGCTGCGGGCTGTGCGTGTGCACCGTGCTCAATGGCCGCGTCGACCACGGGGCGTACCAGGAGGCCGCGCTGACCGAAGCGATGCGCCGCCAGGGCCAGGCGCTGATGTGCTGCGCGGTGCCGCTGGAGGACGTCGAGATCGAGGTCGACGAGCTGGCGCCAGTCGGTGGCGCGCGCGCGGTGCGGCGCTTCGATGCGCGCGTGGTGCAAATGGATGCGCTCACGCCCGACGTCAAGCGGCTGCTGCTGAGCCTGCCCGAGGGCCAGACGCTGCCGTTCGAGGCCGGCCAGTACCTGAACGTGGTGCTGTCCGACGGGCAGCGCCGCGCGTTCTCCTTTGCCAACGCGCCCCACGACGACGACTTCATCGAGCTGCAGGTGCGGTTGATCCCCGGCGGGCGCTTCACCACCTACGTCTTCGATCGCATGAAGGTCGGCGACACCGTGCCGCTGGAAGGCCCGCTGGGCCGCTTCACGCTGCGCGACAGTGAGCGCCCGATCCTGTTCGTGGCCGGTGCCACCGGCTTCGCGCCGATCAAGAGCATCGTCGAGGATGCGTTCCACCGCGGCATCCGCCGCCCGATGGTGCTGTACTGGGGCGTGCGCCACCGCGACGACCTGTACATGCTCGATCTGGCTGAACGCTGGGCGCGCGAGCACGACAACTTCAAGGTCGTGCCGGTGCTGTCCGACAGCCATCCGGGCGACGGCTGGACCGGCCGCCGCGGCATGGTGCACGAGGCGATCCTCGAGGACTACCCCGACCTGAGCGGCCACGAAGTCTATGCCTGCGGCTCGGTCAAGATGGTCGAGGCGGCGGTGCCGGCCTTCCTGGCGCAAGGCCTGGGCGAGACCTTCTGCTTTTCCGACGCCTTCACGCCCTCGCAAGCCGCGCAGGCGGCTCAGACCGCTCAGGTGGCGCGGTAGGTCGCCAGGCGCTTCGGGTCGAGGATATGCACGTCGCGCTTGTCGATCCGCACCAGGCCCGCGGCTTCGAACTCGTGCAGCACGCGCGAGAAGTACTCCGGCGTCAGCGACAGGCGCGACGCGATCGTGGCCTTGCTCACCGGCAGCGTCACCGTGAAGCTCTCGTCGGCCACGCCGTCGTCGTGCTCCATGTCGCCCAGCAGATAGCCGATGACGCGCTGCGCGCCGCTGTGCAGCGCGTAGGCCTGAACGTCGCGCACCAGCCCGTGCAGCCGGCGCGAGATGCCGGCCAGCATGCGCAGCCCGAAGCGCGGGTCGCGCGTGATCTCGCTGACCACCGCGTGCTTGCCGATCGACAGCACCAGCGAATCGGCCAGCGCCTGCGCGTTCAGGATGTACGGCCGGTTGGTGAACATCAACGCTTCGGCAAAGGTTTGCCCCGGGCCGACGATCTCGATCACCTTTTCCTGCCCGGACTGCGACAGCACGAACAGCTTGACCTGGCCTGTCACCGCAACATGAAGCGCCTCGCACGGCTCGCCGACGCGAAACACCATGTCGCCGCGCGCCAGCCGCGCCTGGGTGCAGCCTTCGGCCAGACGCGCCAGTTCCTCGCCGTTCATCTCCTGGAACAGCGGCTGAAGCGACAGATAACGCGCGACGTCGAAGCCGCTGGATTGGGTACGGTGGTCCAAGTCGTCGATGAAAGTGGTGGCCGCGCATTGTCGCCCACGACAACGACGCAGGGCTGACGGCGGACAATCCGCGGCCGCGATCTACCGGAGCTGCCGATGGCCAGCATTGACGACGACGCCGTGCGCGAACTGCTCAGCGCGGTGATCGACCCCGAAGTCGGCATGAACATCGTCGAACTCGGCCTGGTCTACGGCATCGACGCATCAGACGAACGGGTGCACGTGCTGCTGACGATGACCAGCGCGGCCTGCCCGATGACCGAGATGATCGTCGACGATGCCTACGAAAGCCTGAGCAACGGGCTGCCGCCCGAGACCGACATCGAGATCGAGTTGGTCTGGGATCCGCCGTGGACACCCGAGCGCATGAGCGAAACCGCGCGCATCGTGTTCGGCTGGCACCCGCCGCGGTGAACGCCCCGCGGCCTGCGCAGACCCGGCCCGGCAAGACATCGGCCGGCAGCCGGCCCCGCGATGCGGCGTCCGGCCTTCGAGCGCATGCCGCTGCTGTTGCTGGGCTTCATCGCGCTGGTGGCGGGCACCGGCGCCGGGCTCGCGCGGCTGGCCTGGCCGATGCCGGCGGCCCTGGCCCAGGCGGCCGCGTGGCACGGGCCGCTGATGGTGTGCGGCTTCTTCGGTGTGGTCATCTCGCTGGAGCGCGCGGTGGCCGTGGGCCAGCGGTGGGCCTATGCGGCGCCGCTGCTGGCCGGCGCGGGCACCGCGCTGGTGCTGCACGGCGCCGGCCACTGGGCGGCATGGCTTTACCTGGCCGGCGGCATCGTGCTTGGCC
>CALBTN010000305.1 GCA_937967345.1 uncultured Rubrivivax sp.
ACCTCGCACACCACCTCGTCGCCGGCATCGACGTTGACCACGCCCTCGGGTGTGCCGGTCAGGATGATGTCGCCGGACGACAGTGTCATGAAGCTGCTCAGGTATTCGATCAGCGTCGGGATATCGTTGATCAGGTCGCGGGTATTGCCCTGCTGCTTCAACTCGCCGTTGACCCAGGTGCGCAGGCCGAGCGCGTGCGGGTCGGCGACGTCGGCGGCGTCGACCAGCCACGGGCCGAGCGCGGTGCAGCCGTCGCGGTTCTTCACGCGCAGGTTGGGGCGGTACCAGTTTTCCAGGTAGTCGCGGATCGCGTAGTCGTTGGCCACGGTGTAGCCGGCCACGTGCGCCATCGCGTCGGCCGCGCGCACCTGCCTTGCGCTGCGGCCGATGACCACGCCGAGTTCGCACTCGTAGTGCATGAACGCCGCGTCGGCCGGGCGGCGCGTGAGGCCGCGATGGCCGATCAGCGCATTCGGCCCCTTGAGGAAGGCCAGCGGCTCGTCCTTGGCGCCGATCGTCAGCTCCTTGGCCAGCTCCTTCGCGTGGTCGGCGTAGTTGATGCCCAGCGCGATGATCGTGCCGGGCTGCAGCGGCGGCAGCCACACCACCTGGTCTTCGGCAAGCACGCGCCCGTCGTTCAGGCGCACGCCGCCCGGCGCGGCGGTGGCGTGGTGCACCGCGCCGGCATAGGCCACCCGTGCGTGCTTCATGCGGCTTGCTCCGCCACCAAGGGGTTCTCCAGCGCGCCGATGCCGTCGATCTCGATGCGCACGCGCTGGCCGGCCCGCGCGCGCGGTGCACCGGCGGCCACGCCGAGCATCAGCACGTCGCCTGCGGCCAGCGTCATGAAGGCGCTGACCTCGGCAATCAGCCGCGCCACCGGCCGCAGCATGCCGGCGGTGCGCGTTTGTTGCACGCTGCGGCCGTCGATCGCGACGCGCACGGCCAGCGCATCGGGGTCGGCCACCTGCTGCGCGCCGACCAGCCACGGGCCGATCGGCAGAAAGCCGTCGCGGCACTTGAAGCGCAGCGACGGGCGGTAGAACGATTCGTGCGGCACGCTCAGGTCGTTGCACACGGTGTAGCCGGCGACGCAGGCCAGCGCATCGGCCTCGGCCACGCGGCAGGCGTCGCGGCCGAAGACGATGCCCAGCGTGGCGCCGACTTCGACTTCATCGACCCCGGCCGGCACGACCACCGCGTCGCCGTGGCCGGCGAAGGTGTTGCGCGGCTTGATGTACAGCACCGGCGCCTTTGGCGGCGCCTTGTACGGCGGCTGGTGCACCGCGTCGCCCAGCGCGGCCAGCGCTGCGCGGTGGTTGAGCAGCGTGCCGTACACGGTGCCCAGCGCCAGCGCATCGTGCAGGCCGGGCCCAGGAGGCAGGGCGAAGGATGCGCGCGGGGTGATCGAGTTCACTAACATGTGTGTGATTAAAGCACCCGATCCGGCCCGCTGTCAACGCTGCGCCGGCGCGGCTCGCGGGTATAGTGGCCGGCGATCACTCACATCGAAGCAAACGCGCTGCGCCGCATGCCCGACGCCCCGAGCCGCCGCAATCTCGCGCTGCTGCTGCTGCGCGCACGCGAAGGCGTGATGGCGCACTTTCGCGCCATCCTGACGCAGCACGGCTTGACCGAGCAGCAGTGGCGCGTGCTGCGCGCGCTGCTCGACGCGTCGCCGCTCGAGCCGCGCCAGATCTGCCAGCGCTGCCAGCTGCTCAGCGCCAGCGCCACCGGCGTGCTGGCGCGCATGGAAGAGCTGGGCCTGGTGCGGCGCGAACGCATGGCCGACGACCAGCGCCGCGTGTGGGTGTCGATCACGCCCAAGGCGCGCGCGTTGGCGCGGCGCATCGCGCCGCTGGTCGACGCGCAGTACGCCGAGCTTGAACAGCGCATCGGTCCGGCGCTGCTGGCCGAGGTCTACGACACGCTGGACCGCTTGCTGCTGCGCCTGGACGCGCCGGCGCGCTGAGCACCTCCGCGCCGGCCCGGGTTGATTCGTCAGCACCGCGGCGGCCTGACCGGGCTGCGTCGCGGCCGTGCCGGCTCGCCGCTGCGTTACCCCGCGCCGCGCCCGCCGCTCAACCGCGCGCCGCGCTGTTGCGCAGCACCGAGTGGCGTTTGCCGTAGCTGAAGTACACCACCAGGCCGATCGCCAGCCAGATGATCAGCCGCAACCAGGTGTCCAGCGGCAGCCCGGCCATCAACAACAGGCAGGACAGCACCCCGGCGATCGGCACGAAGGGCACGCCCGGCGTGCGAAACGGCCGTGCCACGTCGGCGTCGCTGCGCCGCAGGTACAGCACCGCACTGCACACCATGACGAAGGCGAACAGCGTGCCGATGCTGACCATCTCGCCCAGGATGCCGATCGGCGTCAGCGCGGCCACCACCGCGACGGCCGCACCGACCATCATCAGGCTGCGGTGCGGCGTGCCCAGCCGGGGATGCACGGTGCCGAACAGCGGCGGCAGCAGCCCATCCTTGGAGATGCTGAAGAAGATGCGGCTCTGGCCGTACAGCAGCACCAAGATCACCGTGGTCAGCCCGGCGATCGCGCCCAGCTTGATCAGCACCGAGAACCAGGTCACGCCGATCACGTTGACCGCCACCGCGATCGGGTCGGCGACGTCGAGTTGTTTGTAGGGCACCAGCCCGGTGACCACCGCGGCGACGATCACGTACAGGATCGTGCACACCACGAGCGAGCCGAGAATGCCGACCGGCATGTCGCGCTGGCAGTTCTTGGCCTCGCGCGCCGCGCACGACACCACGTCGAAACCGATGTAGGCAAAGAACACCACCGACGCGCCGCGCAGCACGCCGCTCCAGCCGAAGTGGCCGAACTGGCCGGTGTTCTCGGGGATGAACGGCACCCAGTTCGCCTTGTCGACCAGCGAGATGCCCGCGGCGATGAAGGCCAGCACCACCGCGAGCTTGATCGCGACCATGATGTTGTTCATGCGCGCCGACTCCTTGGTGCCCATCACCAGCATCCAGGTCAGCAGCAGCACGATCAAGGCCGCGGGCAGGTTGACCACGCCGTGGACCACCGTGCCGTCGGCCAGCTTGCCCGCGACGGTGCCCGGCGCGGCCGCCAGCGTCGGCGGAAAGTGGATGCCGACGTTCTCGAGCAGGCTCACCACGTAGCCCGACCAGCCCACCGCCACGGTGGCCGCGCCCATCGCGTACTCCAGGATCAGGTCCCAGCCGATGATCCAGGCGAAGAACTCGCCCAGCGTGGCGTAGGTGTAGCTGTAGCTGCTGCCAGACACCGGCAGCAGCGCCGCCAGCTCGGCGTAGCACAGGCCGACGAAGGCGCAGGCGACCGCGGCAAGCACGAACGACAGCATGATGCCGGGGCCGGCGTACTGGGCCGCGGCGGTGCCGGTGAGCACGAAGATGCCGGCGCCGATGATCGCGCCCACCCCGAGCGCGATGATGCTGAACGGGCCGAGCGTGCGCGTCAGCGGGTGGCCCTCGGCCTCGCCGATGATCTGGGCGATCGACTTGCGCATCCTCCATCCTGCTGCGGCCATGGCGCGGATCCTTTCGTCGAGTTGTCGAGGCCATCCAATGCCGCCCGAGTTCCCCGGCGGCCGGGGCCGACCGACTCCCGACTCCCGGCTCGCGCAGCGGCAATGCCGCTGCCGGGCCGATCGCTCTGGCAACCGGCCAGCCGGGCAGGCCGGCACCGACGGGAGCTCAATCAACACGATCGCGGCGCTGGCCACATGTTGCTCCAAGGCGGCGCGATGCGTAAGCAGCGGCGCCGTTTTTTTGAGGCGGCCTCGATCGCCTGTTGCCGCCAGGGTGGGAGTGTGATAGCGGGCCGCGATCCGGCCGCAATGCGCCGCGAGCAGCTCTCGACGGCCCGAGGCTCGACGTCGATCGCGCACAGGCCGGCCGGCGCGCCGCGCGCCGCCGTGGCGGTTGGCGGCGGGGTCCCTGCGGCTGACCGCGATCAGCGCGTCAGGCGCAAAGGATCGACACCGCCTTGGTGTTGAGGTAGGCCTCCAGCGCCTCGCTGCCGCCTTCGGAGCCGTAGCCCGAATCCTTGATGCCGCCAAAGGGCATCTCCACCCACGGCAGCGCCGGCTGGTTGATCCACAGCAGCCCCAGCTCCAGCCGCTGCGACAGCAGCTGCGCGTTCTTCAGCGAGCGCGTGTAGGCGTAGCCGGCCAGGCCGTAGGGCAGCCGGTTGGCTTCGGCGATCGCGTCTTCGAGCCGGTCGAAACCGCGGATCGCCGCCACCGGGCCGAAGGGTTCCTGGTTGAACACCGCCGCGCTCAGCGGCACTTCGTCGAGCACGGTCGGGGCGAAGAAGTTGCCGCTGGCGCCGATGCGCTCGCCGCCGCTGAGCAACTGCGCGCCGTGCTGGCGCGCGTCGTCGACGAACTGCGCGATCGCGGCCACGCGCCGCTCGTTGGCCAGCGGGCCCATCGCGGTGCCTTCGGCCAGCCCGTCGCCGACCTTCAGCGACTGCGCGTGCTTGGCCAGCTTCGTCGCGAAGGCCTCGCGGATGCTGTTGTGCACCAAGAAACGCGTCGGCGCGATGCAGATCTGCCCGGCGTTGCGGAACTTGGCGGCGCCCGCGCACTTGATCGCCAGGTCCAGCGACGCGTCCTCGGCCACGATCACCGGCGCGTGGCCGCCGAGTTCCATCGTCGCGCGCTTCATGTGCGCGCCGGCCAGCGCGGCGAGCTGCTTGCCCACCGCGGTCGAGCCGGTGAAGGTGATCTTGGCGATCACCGGGTGCGGGATCAGGTAGGCCGAGATCTCGGCCGGGTTGCCGTACAGCAGGCCGACCACGCCGGCCGGCAGCCCGGCATCGGTGAAGGCCTGGATCAGCGCGGCCGGCGAGGCCGGGGTTTCCTCGGGCGCCTTGACGATCATCGAGCAGCCGCTGGCCAGCGCCGCCGACAGCTTGCGCACCACCTGGTTGATCGGGAAGTTCCACGGCGTGAACGCCGCCACCGGCCCGACCGGAAACTTCAGCACCTGCTGCTGCACCGCCAGCGAGCGCGACGGCACGATGCGCCCGTACACGCGGCGGCCTTCTTCGGCGAACCACTCGATGATCTCGGCCGCGATCGCGGCTTCGGCCTTGGCTTCGGCCAACGGCTTGCCTTGCTCTTGCGTCATCAGCGCGCCGATGTCGGCCGCGCGTTCGCGCATCAGCGCGGCGGCGCGGCGCATCACCGCGCTGCGCTCGACCGCGGGCGTGTCGCGCCACAGCTCGAAGCCGCGCTGCGCCGCGGCCAGCGCGCGGTCCAGGTCGGCAGTGCCGGCATGGGC
>CALBTN010000306.1 GCA_937967345.1 uncultured Rubrivivax sp.
ACCATCGACGCCTGGTGCCAGCGCATGCTGCGCGAGCACGCCTTCGACAGCGGCTGCCTGTTCGACGAGGAACTGCAGGCTCACGAGGCCGCGATGCTGGCGCAGGCGGTGCGCGACTACTGGCGCCAGCAGGTCTACCCGCTGGATGACGCCACGCTGCAGCAGGTGCTGTCGCGCTGGAAGGACATCGCCGCGCTCGAGCAGGATCTGAAGCCGCTGTTTGGCAAGCCGCTGCCGGCCGCGGCCGGGCAGGGCAGTCTGGCTGATGCGGCCGCGCGCGCCGCGCGACAGCGCGCCGACACCCTGGCACAGCTGAAGTCCGGCTGGCCGCAGCACGCCGGCCAGATGCTCGAGTGGCTGACGCCGATCTGGGCTGACAAGAAGCACCCGGGGCGCAAGGCGGTGCCGGCCGAGACGCACGCGCGGCGCTGGATCGAGCAGCTTTGCGCATGGGCGTGCGACCCGCACGCCGACCAGCCTGGCCTGACCCAGACCGCCGAGCAGCGGCTCGCCGCTAGCACGCTGCAACAACGGCTGACCGAGTGCGGTGCGGCGATACCGGTCGCGGCGTGCTTCGCCGAGTTCGAGTCGTTGCTCGGGCAACTGAAGTCGCTGCCCGAGCCGAGCCAGGCGCTGCGCCTGCACGCCGCGGCGCAGGTCGAGCAGCGCCTGCAACTGCTGAAGTCACGCGCCGGCCGCTTCGGCTTTGCCGACATGCTGATCCGCCTGGACCGCGCGCTGGACCCGGCCGCGCACGGCGCCAGCGCGCAACGCCTGCGCGAGCGCATCCTCGCGCAGTACCCGGTGGCATTGATCGACGAGTTCCAGGACACCTCGCCGCTGCAGTTGCGCATCTTCGACCGCCTGTACCGCATCGCCGACAACGACGCGTCGCGCACGCTGCTGTTGGTGGGCGACCCGAAACAGGCGATCTACCAGTTTCGCGGCGCCGACATCTACAGCTACCTGCAGGCGCGGCGCGCCACCGCCGGGCGCCATCACCTGCTCGACACCAACCACCGCGCCACCGCGGCGCTGGTGGCCGCGGTCAACACCCTGTTCGACACGGCCGAGGCGCGGCCGGGCGAAGGTGCGTTCATGTTCGGCGGGCCTGCCGGGCCGAGTGCACCGCCCGATGCGCCCGATGCGCCCGATGCGCGCGGCGCGGCCTCGCAGCTGCCCTTCGTGCCGGTGCGGGCCAAGGGACGGGCGCAGCGCCTGGTCTGCTCGAATGGCGCCGTGCCGGCGCTGACGCTGGTCGCGGACGAGCTGTTGTGCAACAAGCAGGACAGCCAGCGGCTATACGCCGCGCTGTGCGCCGAGCGCATCGTCGCCCTGCTGAACGACCCGCTGGCCGGCTTCGACGAACCCGGCCAGCCTTTCAGGCGCTTGCAGCCGGCGGACATCGCGGTGCTGGTGCGCAGTGGCGCCGAGGCCGATGCGGTGCGCCTGGAGCTGCGCCGGCGCGGCCTGGCTTCGGTGTACCTGTCGGACAAGGACAGCGTGTTCACCACGCCCGAAGCGGCCGACCTGCTGCGGCTGCTGCAGGCGGTGGCCGCGCCGCGCGACATGCGCTTGGCGCGCGCCGCGCTGGCCACGCCGCTGCTGGGCTTGACCTTGCCCGAGCTGCTCAGGCTGGCTTGCGACGACCAGGCCTTCGACCGCGAGTGCGACCGGCTGCGCCAGTTGCACCAGGTCTGGCAAGGGCAGGGCGTGCTGGCGATGGTGCGTCAGGCGCTGCACGAGTTCCAGCTGCCGGCACGCTGGCTCGCGGGCGACGACCCGGGTGCCGCGGGTGAACGCCGTCTGACCAACCTGCTGCACCTGGCCGAACTGCTGCAGGCCGCGGCGGCGCAGGTGCAGGGCGAGCCGCCGCTGGTGCGCTGGCTGCTGCAGCAGTGCGCCGACGCTGAAGCCGGCCTGCACCACACCGACGACGCGGTGCTGCGGCTGGAAAGCGACGCCGACCTGGTGCAGGTGGTCACCGTGCACAAGTCCAAGGGGCTGGAGTACTCGGTGGTGTTCCTGCCCTTCGCCGCGCACTTTCGCGAGGTCGTGGTTCCCGGCCAAAGCGCGAAAGACGCGGTGCTGCTGCTGCCGCGTGCCGACGGCAGCAGCGCGCGCGAGCTGGTGCTGGGCCCCACGAAGCAGCAGATCGCGCTCGAGGAAAAGGAACAGCAGCGCGAGCAACTTCGCTTGCTGTACGTCGCGCTCACACGCGCGCGCCACGCGCTGTGGGTCGGCCTGTCGGCGCTGCAGTCCGGCGCGGCGAAAACCGACCTGTGGCATCGCAGCGCGGTCGGCTACCTGCTGTCGGGCGCCCAACCGCAGCCGCTGGCCCAGCGCGCGCTCGACCTGCAGGCGCTGGCCGACGCGCGCGCCGAGATCGAGCTGCAGTGGTTGGCCGCTGCCGACGATCTGCCGTTGCCGCCACTGAGCCGGCTGCAAATGCGCGCCGCCGCAACCGCCTTGCGCGCGCCAAGCGCCTACAGCGCGCGTTTCGAGCGTGACTGGTCGATCAGCAGTTACAGCGCACTGCTGCGTGACGCGGCCGGGGCCGTTGCCGGCTGCGGCGCCGTGCCGGCGCGCTTGGCGCGCGACGACACCAGCGACGACGAAAGCAGCGGCACCGGCGCGCGGCCGCTGCCGCGCACCGAGCAGCCCTGGCACCGCTTCCCGCGTGGCGCGCTGGCCGGCAACTTCCTGCACGACCAACTGGAGTGGCTGGCCGGGGAAGGGTTCGCGCTGGATGCCTCGCCCGAGCTGCAGCAGCGGCTGCGCCAGCGCTGCGAGCGCCAAGGCTGGGGCCACCGCGCAGACGACGTCGTGGCCTGGCTGCGCCGAGTGTGCAGCACGCCGCTGCCCGTTGCGGGCACACCGCTATGCACGGTGCGCCAGCCGCTGCCGGAGATGGAATTCTGGATGCCCAGCGACGGCCTGCAGGCCTCGCGGCTGGATGTCTTGTGCCGGCAACACCTGCTGCCCGGCCAGCCGCGCCCGCCACTGCCGCAGCGTGCGCTGAAGGGTCTGCTGATGGGCTTCGTCGATCTGGTGTTCGAGCACGAAGGCCGCTACTGGGTGCTGGACTACAAGTCAAACGCGCTCGGCCCGGGTGATGCCGACTACAGCTTTGCGGCAATGCACGCGGCGATGCTCGAGCACCGCTACGACGTGCAGGCCGCGCTGTACCTGCTGGCGCTGCACCGGCTGCTCGCCGCGCGCCTGGGGCCGGCCTACGACCCCGCGCGCCAGCTCGGTGGCGCGGTCTACCTGTTCCTGCGCGGCATCAACGGCGCAGCAGCCGGCTGCTGCCCGGTGGCCGCGCCGCCGGCGCTGATCGGCGCGATCGACGCCATGCTGCCCGCCAGCCCTGCCAGTGCCACCGCCCGACAGGGCAAACCGAGCAAACCTGCATGACGCCGCACGAGATGCTGCTGATGCTGCAACGCTGGCGCGAGGCCGGCTGGCTGCGCGCGCTGGATCTGGCGCTGGCGCGCTTCGTCCACGACACCGACCCGGCGGCACCGGCCAGCCTGCTGCTGGCCAGCGCGTTGGTTGCCAGCCTCGAAGGCCGCGGCCACAGCGGCTTGCCGCTGGACGGCCTGGCGGCGGATCTGCCCGCCATGCTGTCGTGGCCGCCCGAGGCGGCCGACGAGTGGCATGCCGCGATGGTCCACTGGCCGCACGACGCCGCTGCCCGGCGCCAGACCTGGCAGGGCCTTGCGGCAGTGCAGCTCGACCCGGCCGACGATGACGCCGCATCGCCACTGGTGGCATCGGGCGGCTTGCTCTACCTGCGGCGCTATTGGCGCTACGAGGGGTGTGTGGCAGCGCAGGTGCGCGAGCGTGCCGCCGATCTGGGCGACGACGGCATCGACCGCGGCGCCGCGCGTGATCTGCTGGACTGCTTGTTCCGGCCGGCCGAGGCCGACGATCAACCCGACTGGCAGAAGATCGCGTGCGCGCTGGCGCTGCGCGGCCGGCTGACCCTGGTGACCGGCGGTCCGGGCACCGGCAAGACTTACACCGCGGCCCGGCTGCTGGCACTGTTGCAGTGCCTGAACCTCACCGCGCAGCCCTTGCGCGTGGCGCTGGCCGCGCCCACCGGCAAGGCGGCAGCGCGGCTGCGCCAGTCCATCAGCCAGGCGCTACAAACCCTGGACGAGCCGCTTGCCGCCGCGCTGGGGCTGCAGCGCTGGGCGCCATCGCTCGGCCCGGCGCTGACGCTGCACTCGCTGCTGGGCACGCAGCCCGGCACCCGCCGATTCCGTCACGACGCAGCCAACCCGCTGGACCTGGATGTGCTGCTCGTCGACGAGGCGTCGATGGTGCATCTGGAAATGATGGCCCGGCTGCTGCAGGCGTTGCCGCAGCGTACCCGCGTGGTGCTGCTGGGCGACAAGGACCAGCTCGCTTCGGTCGAAGCCGGTGCCGTGCTGGCCGACTTGTGCGATGGCGCGGGCGCGGGCTCGAACGAAGGCGAAGGCGAGGGCGGTGCGATGCACGGCTACAGCGGCGCGACGGCCGACTGGGTACGTGAGCTCACCGGCCACGAACTGCCGGCGACCATGCTCGGTCCCGGGCCGGCGCTGGCGCAGCAGACCGTCGTGCTGCGCCGCAGCCATCGCTTCCAGGGGCCGATCGGCGCGCTGGCGCTGGCCGTCAATCGTGCCGATGCCAACACCGGGCTGGAACTGCTGCGGCGCGACCCGGCAGGCGCGGTGGCGCTACTGACTGCGCGCGATGCCTCGGCAGTGCTGCCGCTGGCGCTGCACGGCCGGGGCGGGGCACCGGGCGGCTACCGCGCCTACCTGGAACAGCTCGCACAGCGGCCGGCGGCGGCCGGCGCCGACAGTTTCGACGCCTGGGCGAGCGCGGTGCTGCGCAGCTTCGACGGCTTTCGCGTGCTGTGTGCGCTGCGCGACGGCCCCTGGGGCGTGGCCGGCTTGAACCGGGCGATCGAAGCTGCGCTTGCCGATGCCGGTCTGCTGCAGCGCCGTGGCGAGTGGTACGAAGGCCGGCCGCTGATGGTGACGCGCAACGACCCCGCGCTGGGCGTGTTCAACGGCGACATCGGCATCGTCATGCGTGCACCATCGCTCGATCAGGCGCTGCGCTGCTACTTTCTGGACGGCCAGAGCCTGCGTTCAGTCGCCGTGGGCCGGTTGGCCGACGTCGAGACAGCCTTCGCGATGACCGTGCACAAGGCGCAGGGATCGGAGTTCGAGCATGTCGCACTGGTCTTGCCCGACGAGGACGTCGCGGTGCTGACGCGCGAGCTGGTCTACACCGGCATCACCCGAGCGCGCGGCGCATTCACGCTGGTGGCCACGCAGCCTGCCTTGCTGTCCAGCGCCGTTGCCCGCCTGACACGACGGGTAGGTGGCCTGCGTCAACGGCTATGAGCGCTACGGGCGAGTGCCGTCTTCAAGTGTCGAATGGATCAATTACAGTTGACATAATATACATCGTCGCGCATCTCACAATGAGAATCCGAGCGCTGACGCGGGGTTGGCGCTGTTTTCCATCGAGAAAATGCCGCGCGACCTCCCGTTGTGGGAACTGCTGATAACGGACCTGGGCCGCCCGGGTGCGGCCCGGATCGCCCGCGCGCTGGGCGTGGGCGTGTCATCGGTCTACCGATGGAACGCGGCCGGCGCAGCGCCGCGCATGGCCTGTCTGGCGCTGTTCTGGCTGACCCGCTGGGGCCGCAGCCAGGTCAACGCCGATGCCGTCAACGATGCGTTGATGTGCGCCCAGCTGGCCCGCGCATGGCGCGAAGAATGTAACCGGCTGGCCGCCAAGTTGCCGTGCGAACTGGCGTGGCCGGCCATCGAGCCGGCCGCGCTCCCGGTGCCGGCCGAGTCAGGGTTAGCCCTCGATCTACCGGGGGCGACGGCGCCGGTTTCTGCGTTGTTGGAAGTGAGACAAGCCCACCCCGACCTTTCCTGCGCGCCCGCGCGCGTAGCACCTTCCGTGCCGACCCCCGAGACCGACCCCCCGATTCCGGGGGGATCGGCCAATGCACCGGCTTCGCCGGGCGCACCTTCGGTGCGCGCGCGGGCCTGGGGGGCTGGCGCCCCCCCCACGGCCTGCCGCGCAATGCCCCCCCGCCTCGATCACGCCGACCGGGCGCACCCCGCCCGCCGTGCCGCCCGCTGACGCGGCCGTCTCGGCGGACCGGATCGCGCCCGGTCGGCGTGACGCTTCGGGCGGCGCCGGTGGAGCTCGGAAGGCAGCGAATACAGCTTTCCAGGGCGCGGGCACCCTCGCGCCAGCCGGACCGACAGCGCCCGCGAACGGCGATGGCGGCAGGGCAAGGCACAGATTCAAGACGGACGCCCGGCCGGGTACCCCGGCCTCTGTTTCGCGGCCTGAACGGCCCGCTTCCCTGGGGCTGGCGCCCCAGACCCCGGCGCCTATGGCGCCTTCGCGCGTGTTTGCGTCGATGGCCGCCACGCTGGCGCCCACCGCTGCAATCGCCCCCCGCAAGCCGCCAACACGGCCGCGGAGGACTTCCCACCCCTGAACCCCACGGAGGTTCCCTGATGAGCACTGCCAACGATACCCCTTCCCTGCGCATGATCGTCTGGCCGTCCTACCTGCCCCAGCCGCTGCTATGGGCCGTCTCAGACGGCGCGTACTGGGCCGGCGGGCAGTTCCCCGATACCGGCATCGAGGCGCTGCCCGGCGAGGCCCTGGGGGGCTTCTCGTTCGCGCGCTGGCACGGCGCGCTGACGGACTCGATGCACTGGGGTTACCACCCCGACGAACCCCCGCCCCGGCACTGGCGCCGCGCCCTCGCCTGCGAGGTGCACGACGTTATCGATGCAGGCCGCGTGACGGGGTATCCCCCGTCCGCCTGAGTATGTGGATAACTCCACCGTGAAAACCCGACAGGATATACATCGTCGCGGATTGATGACTCAGATCTCTTCGCCAGGGAGATCCATCAGATCGAACCGGTCGTTGTCCGGCTCCGCGTCGTCGACCGCGACGGTGATCAGTGCCGGCTTGTCCAGCGGACGGCAGATTCGGCTGTGCAGGCGCTCCAGGCGCTCCGACTTCTCGATCGCCATGAACACCGCTTGCGGGTCCAGCAGCAATGCAAAGGGATTGGGGGCTGAATGTTGAACCTGTGACATCGGGATTCACCTTCTGGCAGTTGGCGTGCGGGCCACTCTATCGATGCGCCAAGCGAGCACACAGTCGGCACCTTGCCAACCCGGCTGTCGGCAAATGGCTGACAGCGCTGCTGTCGCGCCATCCAGCCGGTGCCGTAGGTGTGGCGATGCCGGGCTCGGATGGCGGTCGCGCAGCGCCCCGGTCCAAGGGCGCCAAGAGCACTGGCATCGTCGTGGTCGGCTTCAGAAGTCAACAAGGTAAATTCGTTGTATAGCAACAGGTTGTGCAACAAAGATCAAGTTTTACTTGACATATCGCGACGAACCTCCGGTGTCGAGACTGCGGCAGAACAATCGGTCGAAATTGGCGCTGGTGGCTTCGGCCACCTGTTGCACACTGCAGCCTTTCACGGCCGCCAACTGCTCGGCCACGTGGCGTACGTAGGCCGGTTGATTGACCTTGCCGCGGTGCGGCACCGGCGCGAGATAGGGGCTGTCGGTTTCGATCAGGCAGCGCTCGAGCGGCACGCGGCGCGCGATCTCGCGCAGATCGGCCGCGTTCTTGAAGCTGAGGATGCCGGAAAACGAGATCAAGAACCCGAGGTCCAGCGCGGCATCGGCGACCTGCTGGCTTTCGGTGAAGCAGTGGAACACGCCGCGCACCGCGCCCTCGCCTTCGCTTCGCAGCAGCGCCAGCGTGTCCTGCGCGGCGCTGCGGGTGTGCACGATCAACGGCAGAGCGCACTGTCGCGCCGCGCGGATGTGCACCGCGAAGCGATCCCGCTGCCAGCGCATCTGTTCGATGCTGCGCCCCTCGAGCCGGTAGTAGTCCAGACCGGTTTCGCCGATGGCCACCACGCGCGGCAGCGCGGCGCGGCGCAGCAGGTCGTCGACGCTGGGCTCGTGCACGTCCTGGCTGTCCGGGTGCACTCCCACACTGGCCCAGAAGTTGTCATGGCCAAGCGCCAGCGCGTGCACCGCGGGAAACTCTTCGAGGGTGGTGCAGATGCACAGCGCCCGGTCGACCTCGGCGGCGCGCATCGCGCTGCGCAACTCGTCGATGCGGGTGTGCAGCTCGGGAAAGGTCAGATGGCAGTGTGAGTCGACAAACATCGGCGGCCTGCGCGCAGCTTGCGCAAAACCGCCATTGTCGGAGCAGCGGCCCGGCTACAGCGTTTGCGTCGGCTTGTTCGACGACACCGAGGTGCCCAGCATCTCCTCGATCTTCAGCTTCAGCCCGCGCGTCTTTTCGTCGGCCGGAAAGCGCACGCCCACGCCTTGGGTGCGCCCGCCGGAGGCGTTGTTCGGCGTGATCCATGCCACCTTGCCGGCCACCGGGTAGCGCTGCGGGTCGTCGGGCAACGACAGCAGCAGATAGATGTCCTCACCGAGCCTGTAGTCGCGCGCGGTCGGTACGAACAAGCCGCCGTCGGTCAGCAGCGGCATGTAGGCTGCATAGAGCGCGCCCTTCTCGCGAAACACCAGTTGGATCACGCTGGGCCGCCCAGGCCCCGCGGCAGACAACGGCATCGGCGCGGTCGTTGCGGCGGTGCCCGACGAAGAACCCGACGGCGAGGCGATGCGGGGCGATGCGCGATCGTTCATCGGCCCAGTGTATCCAAGGCCCTGCCGCCGCGGCCCGGGGCGATAGCTGCTTGTTTCGTGCCATCTTGCCAACAGGCGCGGCCTTCGCCGACCAGGGCCTCGATCAGCAGCGCCTCGTTCCAAGGATGTTCATCGTGCCGCGCCACCCGCGCCAGCGAGCGCGCCCAGCGGTTCAGTGCGTCCAGCCTCGCACCCGCTGGCAGCGCGGACGCGGCGAAGTAGCGCGGACTGGCGCCCAGCGCCAGCACCATCGCGTCATGGCAGAGCTTTTGCAGCGCATCCAACGCGCGCAGCAGCGGCCACCCGGCCAGTGCTGCGGCCTGGCCTTTGGCCACCGCGCGCGGCAGGCCAAGCCAATGGCTCGCCTCGATGCCTGCCGCAGCCAGCTGCTGTGCCAACAGCGGCGCACCAGCGGCGGCGGCCAGCAGCACCGGCGCGTCGCGCACCCCCTGCTCTTCCAGCCACTGGCAGGCCTGCGCCATGGTGGGTGCGCCCAGGCGGATGCGCTGGCAGCGGCTGCGCACGGTGGGCAGCAGCAACCCCGCATCGGCGGTGCCAAGCAGCAGCCGTGCCGCCCCGGGCGGCTCTTCCAGCGTCTTGAGCAATGCGCTGGCCGCCTGCAGGTTCATCGCCTCGGCCGGATGCAGCAGCAGCACCTTGGCGCGGCCGCGCGACGAACTGCGCGCCACCCAGTCGATCGCGGCACGCAGCTCGTCGATGCGGATCTGCCGGCTCGGCTTCTTGCGGCCCTTGGGCGCATCGGCCGCATCGTCGTCGGGTCCGCCCCAGCCGTAGGCCGCGCGATGGGCCTCGGGCACGAGGCGGTACAGATCCGGGTGCGCCCCCGCCTGCAGCAGCCGGCAGCTTTCGCAGCGCCCGCACGGTGCCATGGCGTCGTTGGTCTCGCACAGCCAGGCCTGCGCCAACGCGACCATGAAGTGCAGCGCGCCATCGCCGGCCGCGGCTTGCACCAGCAGCGCATGGCCCCGCTGGTGCTGCAGCGCGTCGCGCAGCGGTTGCTGCTGCCAGGGCAGCGGCAGCTTGCCGTCGGGGCCTACCACCATGGCCGCTGCTGCAGTGCGTCGACGATGCGCACCCAGACCTCGTCGGGCCGGCCCGTGGCGTCCAGGCGCACGAAGCGCTGCGGCGCAAGCGCCAGGCGCTGTGCGTAGCCTTCGCGCACCCGCGCGAAGAAGGCCTCGTCCTCGCGTTCGAAGCGATCGGGCGCGCGCGCGCCGGCGCGGCGCGCCGCGGCCTGCGCCGGCGGCAGGTCGAACCACAGCGTCAGGTCCGGCTGCAGACCTTGCTGCACCCAGGCCTCGAGCTGGCGCAGCACGCCCAGATCG
Organism: uncultured Rubrivivax sp.; assembly: GCA_937967345.1. Taxonomy (GTDB): domain Bacteria; phylum Pseudomonadota; class Gammaproteobacteria; order Burkholderiales; family Burkholderiaceae_C; genus Rubrivivax. The sequence continues at coordinate 10,076 of CALBTN010000306.1, forward strand.
AAGCCGCGCCCGCCGCCTTGGTAGGCAAAGCTCGCGTCGGTGAAGCGGTCGCACAGCACGATCGCGCCGCGCGCCAGCGCCGGCTGGATGCAATGGCGCAGGTGATCGCGCCGCGCGGCGAAGATCAACAAGCTCTCGCTCAGCGCGTCCATCGGCTGATGCAGCACCAGCTCGCGCAGTTGCTCGGCCAGCGGGCTGCCGCCGGGCTCGCGGGTGAGAACGACTTCGCGGCCGTGCGCGCGCGCCCAGTCCTGCAGCGCGCCGATGTGGGTGGACTTGCCCGCGCCGTCGATGCCTTCGAAGGTGATGAAACGGCCCGGTTTCATGCGATCGCGCGGGCCGCGCGCAAGCGGGTCGAGTTCACGGTTGGGCCTTGCGCTGGTAGGTGTTCACCGCCCGATTGTGCTCGGCCAAGGTGTCGCTGAACGCGCTGCTGCCGTCGCCGCGCGCGACGAAATACAGCGCCTTGCCGGGCCTGGGCTTGACCACCGCCTGCAACGACGCGGCGCTGGGCAAGCCGATCGGGGTCGGCGGCAGTCCGGCGCGGGTGTAGGTGTTGAACGCGGCGTCGGCTTGCAGGTCGCGCTTGCGCAGGTTGCCGTCGAAGGCTTCGCCCAGCCCGTAGATGACGGTCGGGTCGCTTTGCAGCGGCATGCCCAGGCGCAGCCGGTTCAAGAACACCGTGGCGATCATCGCCGCGTCGTCCTTGGGGCCGCTTTCCTTCTCGACGATCGACGCCAGGATCAGCGCCTGGTCGGCGCTGCGCAGCGGTGAGTCGGCGCCGCGTTGCGCCCAGGCGGCGTCGAGTTGCCGGCGCATCGCGGCGTGCGCGCGCTTGAGCACCGTCAGGTCGCTGACGCCGCGGCTGTAGAGGTAGGTGTCCGGAAAGAGCCGGCCTTCGACACTGGTGCCAGCGTCACCCAGCGCGTGCATCAGCTCGGCCTCGGTCATGCCCTGCGTCGCGGGTTTCAGGTTCGGCGCGGCGGCCAGCGCGCTGCGCACTTGGCGCCAGGTCCAGCCCTCGGCCAGGCGCAGTCTTTCGAGCGTCTCGTCGCCCTGCACCATCTTGTCCAGCAACTGGCGCGGCGTGGTGCCGCTGCCGATCTGGTAGCTGCCGGCACGGATGCGCCGCGCCTGCCCCGACCAGCGAAACCACTGGTACAACAGCTGCGGCGACGTGCGCACACCGGACGCCACCCAGCCCTGCGCCACCTCGCGCGGCGTCGTGCCGGGCTCGATGGACAGTTCGACTGCCGCGGCGCTCAACGTCAACGGACGCTGCAACCACCACCATGCGCTGGCCAGCGCGATCGCCGCTGCCAGCAGCAGCAACGCGACGCAAGCGGCAAGCCACTTGGCCGCCGTCCTGGTCTTCGAAGCCATGCAGGCGATGATAATTGGCGCATGCCAGACAACGAACTCGACGCCACCTTGGCCGACGGCGCGCTGCGCCTGCACGACTGGGGCGTGATCCTTGCCGAAGGCCCTGACGCGGCCACCTTCCTCAACGGTCAGCTGACGCAGGACATGCTGCATCTGGCCGACGCACCGGCACGCCTGGCGGGCTACTGCTCGCCCAAGGGCCGGCTGCTCGCCAGCTTTGTCACGTGGCAGCCGGCGCCCGAGACCATCGTGCTGGCTTGCAGCGCCGACGTGCTCGCAGCCACGCTGAAGCGGCTGTCGATGTACGTGCTGCGCGCCAAGTGCAAGCTCAGCGACGCCTCGGCGGCCTGGCCGCTGTACGGGCTGGCCGGTCCCGCGGCCGATGCGTTGCTGCGCGATCGGGTGCCCAGCGGCGAAGGCTCGCGCGGCAGCGTCGATGAAGCGCAGGTGATACGCCTGCGCAACGCGGCTGGCGTGTCGCGTTACCTGTGGACCGGCCTGCAGGCGCCGCCACTGTTGCCGCTGGCGCCCCAGTCCTGGGGCTGGCTCGAGGTGCTGAGCGGCGTGCCGCGCGTGGTTGCCGCCACGGCCGATCTGTTCGTGCCGCAGATGCTCAACTTCGAACTGCTCGGCGGCGTCAACTTCAAGAAGGGCTGTTATCCGGGCCAGGAGGTGGTGGCGCGCAGCCAGTTTCGCGGCACCATCAAGCGGCGCACGGTGTTGGTGCACGCCGCGCAGGCGTTGTCGGCCGGCGAAGAAGTCTTTCACAGCGACGACCCCGAGCAGCCCGCCGGCACGGTGGTGCTGGCCGCATCGTTGCCCGACGGGCGCCATGCGGCGCTGGTCGAGCTGAAGCTGGCCGCACTGGCCAGCGGCAGCGTGCATGCCGGCAGCGCTGGCGGTGCGCGGCTGCAGCCGGCCGCCCTGCCCTACACGCTGGAGCCGCTGACCGACTGAGCTACAACGCGCGCGCCATCTCGACGTGCGCGATCCCGACCTCGTCGAACGGCGCGCCGCGCGGCGCGAACCCGGCGCGCGCGTAGAACCCGGCCGCGCTCGTCTGCGCGTGCAGCAGCACCTCGCGGTCGCCCCGCGCCCGCGCCGCCGCGACCAGTGCATCCAGGATCGCGCGACCCAGCGCCGCGCCGCGCACCGCCTGCAGCACCGCCATGCGGCCGATGCGTGCGACGCCCGGCGCGTGCTCGAGCAAGCGCCCGGTGGCCACCGCGGCGCCGAGGCGGTTGTAGGCCACCGCGTGGATGCAGCCGGCATCGTCGGCGTCCCACTCGAGATCCGCCGGGATGCCTTGCTCTTCGATGAACACGCTGCGGCGAATGGGCTGCGCGTCGGCGCCGAGCTCGCTCCAGCCGCCGATGCGCAGCTCGATCATCGGCTCGCCGGCCTCGAAGCCGCGCAGCAGCGTGCGCAAGGCAGCGGGCGCCGGCTGGGTGGTTGGCGGCGCCTGCGCCGCAGGGTCGGCAAAGACGTACGTCAACTGCGCCTCGACCAGCGCGCAGTCGCCGCGAAACACCGCGGCATCAAAGACCAGCGACGACTCGCCGGCCTGGCTGCAGCGCAGCCCGACATCGAGCAGGTCGTCGCGACGGGCTGCGCTCAGGAACTCGAGCGTGGCCTTGCGCAGGATCAGCTCCCCGCCCAGCTGCGCCACGGCCTGGCGGCACGGCACGGCCATGGCGCGCCAGTAGCCGGCCATCGCGGCATCGAAGTAAGCTAGGTGGTGGCTGCCAAAGACGGTGTCGTGCAGGCCCACCTCGGCGCCGCGCACACGCAGGCGCTCGACATGGCGGAAAGGGTTTCGTTTCACTTGAAGGCCTCCTCGAGCGCGTCGGCCGCGGCCTGTTGGGCGTCGGCGGCCTCGCCGAGCACGCGGCCCATCTTGATGAAATCGTGGGTCAACCCGCGGTACAGCTCGAGCGCCACCGGCACCCCGGCGATACGCAGCCGGTCGGCGTAGGCCAGGCCTTCGTCGACCAGCGCATCGCACTCGGCCAGGATCACGCAGGCCGGCGCCACGCCTTCAAGCGCATCGTGCTGCAGCGGCGCGAAGCGCCAGTCGGCACGGTGCGCGTGATCGATGTAGTGACCGAAGAACCAGTCGATGGTGGCCGCATCGAGCAAGAAGCCGTTGGCGAACAAGCGGCGCGACGCGGTGTCGCCGTAGGCCGAGGTGCCCGGCGTGATCAGCAGCTGCAGCGCCAACGGCAGGCCGTGGTCGCGCGCGTGCAGCGCGCACACCGCCGCCAGCGTGCCGCCGGCGCTGTCGCCGCCCACCGCCAGCCGGCTGCCATCCAGACCCAGCGTCGCTGCGTGCCGGTGCAGCCACTGCAGCGCCGCCCACGCGTCGTCGACCGCCACCGGAAAGCGGTGCTCGGGCGCAAGCCGGTAGTGCAGCGCGACCACCGCTACACCGCTGCGCCGCGCGAGCTGCCGGCACAGGCTGTCATGTGTTTCCAAAGAGCCGATGACGAAACCCCCACCGTGCAGGTACAGCAGCACCGGTGCGGCGGCGTCGCTGTCGCAGTACACCCGCGCCGGCAGCGGCGCGCCGTCGGCCGCCGGCAGCTCGAAGTCGACCACGCGGCGCAGCGGCGCGCGCGGCAGATCGAGCACCTCGGCGCCCGATTCGTACGCCGCGCGGGCCTGCGCTGGCGACAACGCATGCAAGGGCGTGCGCTGCGCGCGCCGGATGCGCTGCAACAGGCCTTGCATACGCGGGGTCAGGAACTGGGTGGGCTGTCGCATCGCGCCGGGTTGCACCTCGGGATGGGGCCCCGAGCATAGCCGTGGCCCGCGGCTTGACCGGGCGCAGCCCGGTCGCGCGCGCTGCATGTTCGAATGGCCGCGGCGACCCCGTGTTGCGACCTTCGTTGTCGACCTTGAAAGGAGCAGGCATGACCGCACGCATGAAAGCCGCCGTGTTCGTCGAACCCGGCCGCATCGAACTGAGCGACAAACCCATTCCCGATGTCGGCCCCAACGACGCGCTGCTACGCATCACGCTGACCACGATCTGCGGCACCGACGTGCATATCCTGAAGGGCGAGTACCCGGTGGCCAAGGGGCTGACGGTGGGCCACGAGCCAGTGGGCGTGATCGAAAAGCTCGGCAGCGCGGTCGCCGGCTACCAAGAAGGCCAGCGCGTGATCGCCGGCGCGATCTGCCCGAACTTCAATTCGTATGCGGCGCAGGACGGCGCACCGTCGCAGGACGGCAGCTACCTGGTGGCCTCGGGACGCTGCGGCTGCCACGGCTACAAGGCCACCGCCGGCTGGCGCTTTGGCAACCTGATCGACGGCACCCAGGCCGAGTACGTGCTGGTGCCCGATGCGCAGGCCAACCTGGCGCCGATCCCCGACGGCCTGAGCGACGAGCAGGTGCTGATGTGCCCGGACATCATGTCCACCGGCTTTGCCGGT
>CALBTN010000307.1 GCA_937967345.1 uncultured Rubrivivax sp.
TGGAGAAGAGCCTGGCGCGCTACACCAAGGTGGCCAAGGCCGGCGGCGACAAGGAGGCGCAGCGCCTGGTCGACGTGCTGCGGAAGTGCGAGGCGGCGCTGAACGAGGCACGGCCGATGCGAAGCATCGACTTCAGCAAGGAAGAGCTGGTGGTGCTGAAGCCGCTGTGCCTGATCACCGCCAAGCCGGCGATGTTCGTCGGCAACGTCGCCGAGGACGGCTTCGAGCACAACGCCTACCTGGACAAGCTGCGCGCCTACGGCGAGCAGCAGCACGCGCCGGTGGTGGCGATCTGCGCCAAGACCGAGGCCGAGCTGGCCGACATGGACGAAGCCGACCGGCTGCTGTTCCTGCACGAGATGGGGCTGGACGAGCCGGGCCTGAACCGGCTGATCCGCGCCGCCTTCACGCTGCTCGGGCTGCAGACCTACTTCACTGCCGGCGTGAAGGAAGTGCGCGCCTGGACCATCCACATCGGCGACACCGCGCCGCAGGCGGCCGGCGTGATCCACACCGACTTCGAGCGCGGTTTCATCCGCGCCCAGACCATCGCCTTCGACGACTTCATCGCCCACGGCGGCGAACAAGGCGCGAAAGAGGCCGGCAAGATGCGCGCCGAGGGCAAGGAGTACGTGGTCAAGGATGGGGACGTGTTGAACTTCCTGTTCAACGTCTAGGAGCGTGGACCGGGCGGGCGCCGCAAACGCCGGGCACGCGCTGATGGACCGCACCGCCGCGCACGTCGTCATGCCGGCCCTGCTTGCGGCCGGCATCTCGGTGCAGGCGCAGACGCCACCGGCCGCAGTGCTGACTCGGCCGGACCCCTTCAACACCTGGCAGGCGCTCGATGCCGGTCGGATCGCCAGCAGCTGGTCGTCGCTGCCCTCGGGCGAAGGCTGCCGCGACGGCGAGCGACAGCTGTCGGCCCACGCCTTGCTGTTGCTCGAGTCGTCGCAAGCGAAGCACGACGTGCAGCCGGGTCAGTTCAGCCTGGTCGATACGCGGCACCGCCTGCAGGGCGACGCCAGCGGACAGTGGGGCTGCGTGTTCGGGCAGCTGGCGCTGCAGCGCCAGGTGGCGGCGCAAGGCGACGACGGGTCCTGGGACGGCAGCGCACTATCGTGGCGCATCGACGAGCACTGGCGCGTGGGCGCGGGCCGCATCGCGCGCCAATGGGGCCCGGGCTGGGACGGCAGCCTGATCCTCGGCACGGCGGCACGGCCTTTCCCCAGCGTGTCGGTCGATGCGGCGAGCGGCCCGCTCGCCGACAGCCGCTGGTGGTGGTGGCTGGGCGAAGTAGACCTCAGCACCTTCTTCGGCGAGCTGGAGGAGGAGCGCGGCGACTACCCCCGGCCCTACCAGATGGGCGCGCGGCTGGTGCTGCGGCCATGGCCGTGGCTGGAGTTCGGCATCTCGCGCACCTGGATGTGGGGCGGAGAGGGTCGGGACAACTCGTTCCGCGCCTTCTTGCGAGCCCTTTTCAACAACGACAACCGCTGCAACGGGTCGGATTGCAGCAATCAGACCGGCAACCAACTCGTGGGCTACGACCTGCGTCTGAGCCTGGATCCATGGCTGCGCGGGGCCGCCTTGTATGGGCAGCTCATCGGCGAAGACAGCCGGCCCGACAACATCCCGCTGCCGGCCAAGAACCTGCATCTGGCTGGCGCCGAGTGGCGGGGTGAAGCGGCGATGGCCTTCGTCGAGTGGACCGACAGCATGGCCAACGCGACCGGCGGCGTGGCCTACAACCACCACATCTTCACCGACGGCTACCGCTACCACGGCCAGCCGCTCGGCTACTGGGGCGACGGCGACTCGCAGGTCTGGAGCGCCGGCGGGTTGCTGCGCGACGTTCTTGGCGGCCAGGCGCTGGCCGTGCTGCGCTACGGCCAGCTGAACCAAGCCGGTGTCAACCTGGCCTGGCCGGACGCGCGTTTCACCGCGGCCTCGCTGCAGTGGCGCACGGTGCTGGACCGGGTGTTCGGCCTGACGTTCGCGCTCGACCATGCCAGCCTCAGCCCGAACGGCGGCGCCACTGTCCAGCGCGACACCCAGCTGCGGGTGCAGCTCGAGGCCTGGTTTGATTGAGCGCGGCGTGAAATCGCACTCGCTGCGCCGCAGCTTCGGCACCACGGCGGGTCTTGCCGGCCGAAGCCGATGCTAGCCTTGAAGCGGCAGCCCATGTCTCGGGCACTCGCCCGCCCGGGCCCACGATGACCGAAGACTCCAAAGCACGATGGCCGTGGGTGCTGGCCCTGACGGTGGCGGCCTATGCGCTGGCCGGCTGGTTGGCCACCCGCATCGCGTTTGCCCCGAGCTATGCCGCGCCGCTGTACCCGTCGGCCGGCATCGCCTTTGCCGCCGCCTGGATCTACGGTCGCCCGGCGCTGGCCGGCGCGGCGCTGGGCGCGTTCGCGGTCAATGTCGGCCTGAGCGCGGCGCGCGGGCAGCTCGATGTCACCGCACTGGGGGCGCCGCTGCTGATCGGGCTGGGCGCCGCATTGCAGGCCTGGGTCGGCTGTGTCCTGGTGCGCCGCTTCGTGGCGCAGCCGCTGTCGCTGGTGCAGCCGCGCGACATCTGGCGCTTCTTACTGCTGGCCGCGCCGCTGGCCTGCCTGACCAACGCCAGCCTGGCCACCGCCACGCTCGCGCTGTCCGGTGTGCTGCCGCGATCGGCGGTCGCCTTCACCTGGTGGACCTGGTGGATCGGCGATTCGCTGGGCGTGCTGATCGCGGCACCGGTGGCGCTGACCCTGATTGGCAGGCCGCGCGGCGCCTGGCTGCCGCGGCGCGCAACGGTGGCCGCGCCGCTGCTGGCGGTGACCTTGCTGCTGGTGGCCGCGACCGTGGCGGTCGCGCGCTGGGACGATCAACGGCTGCAAAGCGCGTTCGAGCGCGAGGCCGCAAGTACCGCGCAGTCGTTTGCGGCCTGGCTGGCCGGTCCGCTGCAGGCGCTGGGCGCCATGCAGGGCCTGTTCGCGCTGCAGCCACGGCTTTCGCACGACGACTTTCACCGCGCCAGCGCCTGGTGGCTGCAGCAGGACGCGCTGCAGCTGCGGGCCATCGGTTACGCGCAGCGGGTGCCGCAGGCTGAGCTGCCGCGCTTCGAAGCGGCGGTGCGCGCCGAAGGCCAGCCCGGCTACCACGTCTTCGACCGCGTGCCGCGCGTCGCGCCGCCCAGCGAAGAGGTGCTCGCGATCCGTTACATCGAGCCGCAGCAGCACCGCGCGGGCGTCCTGGGCGCGAACATCCTGTCGGTCGACGCCGCCGCGACGGCCATCGCACGCGCCCAGCGCAGCGGCCAGGCCAGCGCCAGTGCCGGCTTCAGCCTGACCCAGGACAACGCCAACCGGCTCGGCGTGGTCGTGTACCAGCCGCTGGCCGCCCCAGCGGCCGGCGTGGTCTTCGTCACGCTGCGCATGCAGGACGTGCTGGAGTCGTTGCTGCGCTCGGCCGGCAGCGCGCTGCGCTGGTGTTTGCTCGACCTCGACCCGGGCGGCGTACAGCGCCTGGCCGGGCCTGCCGGCTGCGACAGCGCGCCGCGGCTGGCCTACCGCTACGAGCGCGTGCTGGACTTCGCCGGGCGCCAGTGGCAGCTGCGTGCCGACGCGCGGCCCGAGCAGATCGCCGAATCGGCGCACGCCAACGCTTGGCTGTTCTCGGTGCTCGGCCTGGCGGCGGCGTCGCTGCTGGGCGCGCTGTTGCTGATCGTCACCGCGCGCGCGCGGCGCATCGAGCTGGAAGTCGAGCAGCGCACCCATGCGCTGCGCCACGAGGTGGGCGAGCGCCAGCGCACCGAAGAAGCGCTGAGCGCCAGCGAGCAGCAGCTGCGCGCGATCCTGGACGCCGCGCGGGTGGGCATCGTCAAGACCGATCTGCTGGGGCGCATCCTGCAGCCGAACGCGGCTTTCGTGCGCATGGTGGGCTACAGCGCGGCCGAACTGCGTGCGCTGAGCGTCGGCCACATCACCCACCCCGACGACCGCGCCGAGGACGCGCGGCTGCTGGCCACGATGCGCGACGGCACGAGCGACGTCTACCGGCGCGAGAAGCGCTACCTGGCCAAGGACGGCCAGATCGTGCACACGCTGCTCACCGTGGCGCTGCTGCGCGACGCGCAAGGGCGGCCGCAAGCCACGGTCGGCGTGATCGAGGACATCGGCGAGCGGCTGCGGCTGGCCGAGGCCGAGCGCGCGCGCGAGCTCGCCGAAAGCTCCAACCGCGCCAAGAGCGAGTTCGTCTCGCGCATGAGCCACGAGCTGCGCACCCCGCTGAACGCGATGCTCGGCTTCGCCCAGCTGCTTGGCCTGGATCGAATGCCGGCGCTGGCCGACCATCAGCGCGCCTGGGCGACGCAGATCCAGCAGGCCGGCTGGCACCTGCTGCACATGATCAACGACACGCTGGATCTGTCGCGCATCGAGTCGGGCATGCTCAAGCTCGAGCCGGCCCGGCTCGGGCCCGCGGCGCTGGTCGAAGCCGCGCTGGCCATGGTCGAGCCGGCCGCGGCCAAGCGCGGCCTGCACATCGAGCAGCAGACCGACCCGCGCGCCGGTGCGGTGCTCGCCGACGAAACCCGCGTCAAGCAGATCCTGACCAACCTGCTGAGCAACGCGGTCAAGTACAACGTCGACGCCGGCCAGATCGCCGTGCGCGTGCGCGCCACCACCGCGGGGACCATCGAATTCGTGGTCAGCGACAGCGGCCTGGGCATGACGCGCGAGCAGATGGACGAGCTGTTCCAGCCCTACAACCGCCTCGGGCGCGAGCGCAGCGGCGTCGAGGGCACCGGCATCGGGCTGGTGATCAGCCGCCGGCTGGCCGAGCTGATGGGCGGCTCGCTGCGCGCGCACAGCGTCGCCGGCGAGGGCTCGACCTTCATCCTGAACCTGCCCCGCGCCCCCGACAACGGCAGCGATGACGAGCCCGTCAGCGAGCCGGCGGCGCGGCCGGCCGCCTACCACCAGCGGCTGGTGCACTACATCGAGGACAACGAAACCAACATCGAGGTCATGCGCGGCATGCTGCTGCGCCGGCCGCAGGTGCAGTTGCAGGTGTCGATGAACGGCCTGGACGGCCTGGCGGCGCTGAAACGCCAGCGCCCCAGCCTGATCCTGCTGGACATGCACCTGCCCGACATCGACGGCCTGGAGTTGCTGCGCCACCTGAAGGACGACGACGACCTGAGCAGCATCCCGGTGGTGGTGGTGTCGGCCGACGCCACCACGACGCAGATCGAAGCGGCGCTGACCGCCGGCGCCGCGCACTACGTGACCAAGCCGGTGAGCCTGGCCGCGCTGCTCGAGGTGCTCGACGGCCTGCTCGACGAGATGGACACCCACTTCGGCTGACCGGCCGGGTCGCGGCCGAGGCGACTTGTTGGCACCCGCTCTTAGCACTCTCGCGCCGAGAGTGCTAATATTCCCGGAACCAAGCCGGTCGGGCGTGGTCACAAGGCGAGATGAATACTGCAACTGCCCTTTCCGTTCGCGATCCGTGGTCGTTGGTGCCGCCGGTCGGCAACCTGGATGCCTACATCTCGGCGGTGAACCGCATTCCGCTGCTGACGCCGCAAGAAGAAGGCGACTGCGCGCGCCGACTGCAGGGCCAGGGTGACGTCGAAGCCGCGGGCCGGCTGGTGCTGTCGCACCTGCGGCTGGTGGTGTCGGTGTCGCGCCAGTACCTGGGCTACGGCCTGCCGCACGCCGATCTGATCCAAGAGGGCAACGTCGGCCTGATGAAGGCGGTGCGCCGCTTCGATCCCGACCAGGGGGTGCGGCTGGTCAGCTACGCGCTGCACTGGATCAAGGCGGAGATCCACGAATACATCCTGCGCAACTGGCGCATGGTCAAGGTGGCGACCACCAAGTCGCAGCGCAAGCTGTTCTTCAACCTGCGCTCGATGAAGCAACGCCTGAAAAGCGATGCGCCCGACGAGCACACGCACCGCACCAGCTTCACGCCGGCCGAGGTCGAGGTGGTCGCGCGCGAGCTGAACGTCAAGCCCGAAGAAGTGCTGGAGATGGAAACGCGGCTGTCGGGCGGCGACGTCGCGCTCGAGGCGCAGGACGACGACGGCGACGAAGCCTACGCGCCGATCACCTATCTGGCCGACGACCGCCACGAGCCGCTGCGCGCGATCGAGTCGCGCCAGCGCGACTGGCTGGCCGGCGAAGGCATCCACCAGGCGCTGCAGGTGCTGGACGCACGCAGCCGGCGCATCGTCGAGGAGCGCTGGCTGAAGGTCAACGACGACTCGAGCGGCGGCATGACGCTGCACGAGCTGGCCGGCGAATACGGCGTCAGCGCCGAACGCATCCGCCAGATCGAGGTCGCCGCGCTGAAGAAGATGCGCAAGGCGCTCGAGCCGGCCTGACGGCCCGCATCGACCCCGGGGCAGGCCAGCGCGGCGCAAGGCTCGCGCGCCGGCAGCGTCGGCCCGCGTTCAGGCCGGATGGGCGGCGCGTTCGGCCAGCAGCAGCTTGACGTCGTGCCGCAGCGCGTCGGCCCCGGCACCGTAGCGCATGAACAGCCGCAGCCGCCCCTGCGCATCGAGGATGTAGGTGCCCGCGGTGTGGTCCACCGTGTAGTGGCCTTCGCTGCGGCCCGGCGCCTTGGCGTAGAACACCTTGAACTCGCGCGCCGCGGCCTGCGTCTGCTCCGGTGTTCCGCGCAGCGCGACAAAGCCCGGGCCGAAGCTGGCAACGTAGCCCGCGAGCACCTCGGGCGTGTCGCGCTCGGGGTCGACGCTGATGAACACGCCCTGCACGTGCTCGCCGTCCGCGCCCAGGTCGTGCTTGACCGCGGCCAGCTCGGCCAGCGTGGTCGGGCACACGTCGGGGCACTGGGTGTAGCCGAAGAACACCAGCGTGACCTTGCCCTTGAAGTCGGCCAGCGTGCGCGCCTTGCCGTCGGTGTCGGTCAGCGCCAGTTCGCGCCCGTAGTCGGCGCCGGTGATGTCGACCGCGTTGAACGCGGGCTTGGCCGGGCTGCTGACGCCGAAGCGATCGCAGCCGGCCAGGGCCAGCGCGCCCGCCAGCGCCGCGGCCAGCAGCGCCTTGTTCAACTCAACCATGGGCTCAGGTAGTGGTCGATCAGCAACGCGCTGAACAGCAAGCTCAAGTAAAGGATCGAGAAGCGGAAGGTCGCGCGCGCCAGCGCATCGCTGTAGTCGCGCCACAGTTGCACGGCGTGCGCCAGAAACACCAGACCCAGCGCCAGCGCACACAGCAGATAGACCCAGCCGCTCATGCCGTAGACGAAGGGCAGCAGCGTCGCCGCGAACAGCGCCAGCGTGTACAGCAGCACCTGCAGCCGGGTGAACTCCGAGCCGTGCGTGATCGGCAGCATCGGCAGGCCCGACTTGCGGTAGTCCTCGGCGCGATACAGCGCCAGCGCCCAGAAGTGCGGCGGCGTCCACAGGAAGATCACCAGGAACAGCATCCAGGCCTCGGGGCCGACGTCGTTGCGCATCGCCGCCCAGCCCAGCACCGGCGGCATCGCGCCCGAGGCACCGCCGATCACGATGTTCTGCGGCGTCATCGGCTTGAGCACCAGCGTGTAGATCACCGCGTAACCGACGAAGGTGGCGAAGGTCAGCGCCATCGTCAGCGGGTTGACCAGGAAGTACAGCACCGCGCTGCCCAGCGCGCACAGCAGCGCCGAGAACAGCAGCGCCTGCGTGCTGGTGAGCTCGCCCTTGGCGGTGGGCCGCCACGCGGTGCGCGTCATCTTGGCGTCGATGTGCTGCTCGACCAGGCAGTTGAACGCCGCGGCCGCGCCGGCCACCAGCCAGATGCCCAGCGTGGCCACGGCGGCCCGGCGCAGATCGGGCCAGCCCGGCTCGGCCAGCAGCATGCCGATCAGTGCGCAAAAGACGATCAGTTGCACCACGCGCGGCTTGGTCAGCGCGTAGTACTGGGCCCAGCGGTTGGCGCCAGGCGTGGGGGAGGCAAGGGTTTGCGACATCGCGGGGGCGGATTCTAGGAGGCCGGCTTCAACCATGCGGCGCGTGCGAGAAGCGAGCTGAGCACCGCCACCAGCGCCGCGGCACCGGCGGTGTGCGCCAGCGCCGCGGCCAGCGGCCAGCCCAGCACCACGTTGGACAAGCCGGAGGCCACCTGCCACAGCGTCAGCACCAGCAAGGCGGTCGCGGCGCGGCGCTGCCCCAGCCGCGACCACAACACGCGCGCCAGCACCAGCAGGCCCACGCTGGCCAGCAGCGCGAACAACCGATGCGTCATGTGGATCGCGACCAGCGCCTCGAAGGGCAGGAAGCTGCCGTCGCCGGCCTTGCCCAGATCGCGCTGCACGGTGAAGCCGTGGCCGAAATCCATCGCCGGCCACCAGCTGTCGTTGCACTGCGGGAAGCCGCTGCAGGCCAGCACCGCGTAGTTGCTGCTGACCCAGGCGCCCAGCGCGATCTGCGCCACCAGCAGCGCCAGCACCGCCAGCAGCAGCCGGCGCACCGCGCGCGGCCAGCGCAGCGAGCGCCCGCGCAGCGCCTCGTGCTGCACCACCAGCAGCGCCAGCAGGAACATGCCGCCCAGCAGGTGCAGCGTGACGATCGCCGGGTTGAGCTTCCAGGTCACCGTGAGCATGCCGAACAAGCCCTGCACGATCACCCAGGCCAGCGTCGCGGTCGGCCACCACGGCGACTGCGGCAGGCTGCGCCGCCAGATCCAGCTGCCCAGCGTGGCCACCAGGATCAGCGCGCCGACGGTCATCGCCAGGTAGCGGTGGATCATCTCGATCCAGGCCTTGCTGAAGGTGACCGGGCCGCTGGGCATCGCGGTCTGCGCCGCATCGATGTGGGTGGCCGCGCCGAGCGGGCTGGCGTGGCCGTAGCAGCCCGGCCAGTCGGGGCAGCCCAGGCCCGAGTCGCTGAGCCGGGTGAACGAGCCGAAGACGATCAGGTCGAAGGTCAGGAACATCGTCAGCGCGGTCAGCGCCGCCAGATGCATGTGCACGCCGGCGCCGCGCTGGCGCAGCCAGACCCAGGTCAGCGGCAGCAGCGCGATCACCGCCGCCA
>CALBTN010000308.1 GCA_937967345.1 uncultured Rubrivivax sp.
GCTGACCAGCGTGGTGTGCAGCGACTGGTAGCCGTTGGCCTTGGGGATGGCGATGAAGTCCTTGAAGCGCCCCGGCACCGGCTTGTACAGCTGGTGCAGCACGCCCAGCGACAGGTAGCACTCGGGCTGCGTGGCCACGACGATGCGAAAACCGAACACGTCGTTGACCTGGGCGAAGCCGTCGTGCTTTTCGCGCATCTTGCGGTAGATCGAGTAGATCGTCTTCTCGCGGCCGGTCACCCTGGCCTTGATGCGCGCGCTGGAGAAGGCCTTCTCGACGTCCTGGCGCACGCGCTCGACGATGTCGCGGCGGTGGCCGCGCGCGCCCTGCACCGCCTTGGCCAGCACGCCATGGCGCCACGGGCACAGGTACTCGAACGACAGCTCCTGCAGCTCGCGATACACCTGGTTCAGGCCGAGGCGGTGCGCGATCGGCGCGTAGATGTCCAGCGTCTCGCGCGCGATGCGATGGCGCTTGCCCGGCGCCATCGCGGCCATGGTGCGCATGTTGTGCAGCCGGTCGGCCAGCTTGATCAGGATGATGCGCAGGTCGCGCGCCATCGCCAGCAGCATCTTGCGGAAGGACTCCGCCTGGCCCTCCTCGCGCGTGTTGAACTGCAGCTTGTCCAGCTTGGTCAGGCCGTCGACCAGTTCGGCGGTGGGCGCGCCGAAACGCTCGATCAGCTCGGCCTTGGTGACGCCCTGATCCTCGATCGTGTCGTGCATCAGCGCGGCCATGATCGCCTGCACGTCCAGCTTCCAGTCGGCGCACAGGCCGGCCACCGCGATCGGGTGCGTGATGTAGGGCTCGCCGGTGGCGCGAAACTGCCCGAGATGCGCTTCGTCGGCAAACTTGAAGGCCTCGCGCACCTTCTTGTGGTCGGCCTTGGACAGGTAGTTCAGCCGCTCGGTCAGCGCCGCGAACGACGCCACCTGCGTCTTGGCGGTGGTGGGCGCAGGCGCGCTGCGCTGCCGCCCCTGCAATGCGGACGGCAAGAACTCGGCGGCCAGCGAGCGGATGCCCATGGCGACGAATCTAACAGGCCTGGGCGCTGCAGTGGCAGCAGGGGGAAGGCCGCCGCGGCCTGCGCCGGCGCCGGCTGCGGCCTATCGCGTGTTGGCGCTCACCCGGTGCGCGCCATCAGCCGCCATCAGCCGTGCGGCGGATAGTCGGTGTAGCCGGCCGCGCCGGGGGTGTACAGCGTCTTGCGGTCGAACCTGGCCAGCGGCAGGCCCTCGCGCAGGCGGCGCACCAGGTCGGGGTTGCCGACGAAGTGGCGCGCGAACGACACCGCCTGGCCCACCCCGCTGGCCACCGCCTGCTCGGCGCTGGCCGGCTCGAAGCCGTCGTTGAGGATCAGCGCACCGCCGAAGTGCTCGCGCGCCAGCGCGAAGGCATCGATGTCCGGCACCGGCGAGCGCATGATCTCCAGCCACGCCAGGCCCAGCGGCGCAGCCTGGCGCATCAGTTCGGCGTGCGACGCGGCCGAGTCGGCGTCGCGGCAGTCGTTGAAAGCGTTGCCCGGGTTCAGCCGCAGCCCGACCCGCCCC
>CALBTN010000309.1 GCA_937967345.1 uncultured Rubrivivax sp.
GGTGGGGTGCGCGGGCATTGTCGGCCGGCTGGCGGGCGGGCGGGTGCTCAGCCGAGCACGCGCAGCAGCCAGCGGTTGAGGTCGGCGATCTCTGCCATGCACACCGAATGCGGCATCGCGTAGTCGTGCCATTCGACCGCGTAGCCCAGCGCGCGCAGCGCGTCGCGCGATGCGCTGGCGCGCTCGATCGCCACCATCGGGTCGTCGCGGCCGTGCGCCATGAAGATCGGCACATCGGCTGTGGCGCTGCTGCGCTCGGCCGCGGTGCTGGCCGCCAGCGGCAGATAGCCCGACAGGCCGGCCAGCCCGGCCAGGCGCTGGCCGTGGCGCAGCCCGGTCAGCAGCGCCATCGCGCAGCCCTGCGAGAAGCCCATCAGCACGATGCGTTCGGCGGGCATGCCGCGTGCGATCTCGCGTGCGATCAGCGCTTCGATCTGCTGCTGCGACGCGCGCAGCCCGGCTTCGTCCTCGCGCCGTGGCCCCGGCGTGCCGGGTGCGGTGGCGATGTCGTACCACGCGCGCATCACGAAGCCGCCGTTCATCGTCACCGGCCGCAGCGGCGCGTGCGGGAACACGAAGCGCACACCGCCCAGCGCGGCCAGGTCCAGCTCCTGCGCCACCGGCACGAAGTCGGTGCCGTCGGCGCCCAGGCCGTGCAGCACGATCAGGCTGGCGCCGGGTGTGGTACCGGGCGAGGTGCCGGCTTGCATCTCGATGGCTTCCAGCGCGGGTGTCGTCATCGCATCTGTCCTTCGAGCGGGGCGGTGCCGTGGGCCGGGGCCTTGCGCCGCAGCCCGCCGCGCAGTTTTTGCACCAGGTCGTCGACGTAGGTAAAGACCACCGGGATCACCAGCAGGCTGAGGAAGGTGGAGGTGATCAGCCCGCCGATCACGACCACCGCCATCGGCGCGCGAAAGCTCGGGTCGACGCCGATGCCCAGCGCGATCGGCAGCATGCCCGCGCCCATCGCGATCGTCGTCATCACGATCGGCCGCGCGCGCTTGGCGGCCGCGTCGAGCAGCGCCTCCAGCCGCGGCAGGCCGCGCTCGCGCCGCGCCATGATCGCGTACTCGACCAGCAGGATCGAGTTCTTGGTGGCGATGCCCATCAGCATGATCAGCCCGATCATCGCCGGCATCGACAGCTCCATGCCGGTGACGAACAGCGCGAGGAACGCACCCGGCACCGACAGCAGCAGCGCGCTGAGGATCGTCACCGGCTGCACGAAGTCGTGGAACAGCAGCACCAGCACCGCGTAGATGCACAGCACGCCGGTGAGCATCGCCAGCGCGAAGCCTTCGGCCAGCTCGCCCATCGCCTCGGCGTCGCCGACCGCGCTGAGCGTGACCCCCGGCGGCAGCTTGCTCAGGCTGGGCAGCGCCAGCGCGCGCTCCTCGACCTCGCCCAGCGGCTGCAGGTTCAGCTCGACGTCGAAATTGACGTTGCGCAGCCGGTCGAAGCGGGTGATCTCCGACGGGCCGCTGGCGATCTCGAGCGTGGCCACGTTGCCCAGCGGCACCGGGCCGCGCGCGCCGGGCACCGGCAGCCGGCGCAGCGTGTCCAGGTCGGCGCGCGCTGCGTCGGCCAGCTTGACCACCACCGGCACCTGGCGCTGGCTCAGGTTGAGCTTGGCCAGCGCCTGGTCGTAGTCGCCGGCGGTGGCGATGCGCAGCGTGTCGGCGATCGCCGCGCTGGTCACGCCCAGGTCGGCGGCGCGCGCGAAGTCGGGCCGCACCACCAGCTCGGGGCGCACCAGGCTGGCGCTGGAGGTCACCGCGCCGATGCCGGGCAGGGTGCGCAGCTCGCGCTCGACTTGTTGCGCGTGCTGCGCCAGCACGCGCCCGTCCTCGCCGGCCAGCACCACGGTGTATTTCTCGACCGACGAGCCCAGCCCGACCTTGATGCGCACGCCCGGCAGCACCGCCAGCGCATCGCGCAGCTGCGCCTCGATCGCCTGCTTGCTCAGCCCGGGCCGCTGCTCGCGGTGCGTCATGTTGATCGTCAGCACCGCCTTGCGCACCTCGGGCGCGCCCTGCGGCGCGAAGGGGTCGCCGCCGGCGCTCCCCGCCCCGATCGCGGTGTAGACCATCTGCACGTGCGGATTGGCCTGCACGATGTGGCGCGCCTGCTCGGCCAGCGCGCGCGTGTCGTCGAAGGTGCTGCCCGGTGCGAGGGTCAGCGTGACCTGCGTTTGCGACAGGTCGTCGGGCGGGATGAAGCCGGTGGGCAGCAGCGCCGCCAGCCCCAGCCCGCCAGCGAAGAACACGCCGGCGCACAGCAGCGTGACGACGCGCCGGCGCAGGCACCACCTTGCCCAGCGCAGGTAGATGCGCAGCCAGGCGGCTTCTTGCTCGTCGTGCTTTGGCGCGCGAAGCAGGTACGCCGCCATCATCGGCGTGAGCATGCGCGCCACCACCAGCGAGAAGAACACCGCGATCGCCGCGGTCCAGCCGAACTGCACGAAGAACTTGCCGACCACGCCGCTCATGAAGGCGGTGGGCAGGAACACCGCGATCAGCGTGAAGGTGGTGGCGATCACCGCCAGGCCGATCTCGTCGGCCGCTTCCATCGCCGCCTGGTACGGCGTCTTGCCCATGCGCAGATGGCGCATGATGTTCTCGATCTCGACGATCGCGTCGTCGACCAGGATGCCCACCACCAGCGACAGCGCCAGCAGCGTGACCATGTTGATGGTGAAGCCCATCAGGTGCATCACGGCGAAGGTCGGGATCGCCGACAGCGGCAGCGCCACCGCGGCAACGAGGGTAGCGCGCCAGTCGCGCAGGAACAGGTACACCACCAGCACCGCCAGCGCCGCGCCCTCGTACAGCAGCTTCATCGAGCCTTCGTAGTTCTCGACCACCGGGTCGACGAAGTTGAAGGCTTCGGTGATGGCGATGCCCGGGTGCTCGGCCTTCAGTTGCTCGAGCGCGGCGCGCACGCCGGCGGCGACGTCGATCTCGCCGGCGCCGCGCGCGCGCACGATCTCGAAGCCCACCACCGGCTCGCCGTTGAGCAGCGCGGCCGAGCGCTGCTCGGCCACGGTGTCGGTGACGGTGGCGACCTGGTCGAGCCGGATGCGCCGGCCGTCGCTGAGCGGAATCTGCAGCGCGCCCATCTCGGCGGCCGATTGCACGGTGGCGATGGTGCGCACCGATTGTTCGGCCCCGCCCAGGTCGACCCGCCCGCCGGCGGCCTCTTGCTGCATCTGGCGCAGCCGGCGCGAGATGTCGGCGGCGGTGGTGTTCAGCGCCAGCAGCCGCGCCGCATCGAGCTCGACGCGCAGCTCGCGCGTCACGCCGCCCACCCGCGCCACCGCGCCCACGCCGGGCACCGCCAGCATGCGCTTGGCGACCTGGTTGTCGACGAACCACGACAGCGCCTCGTCGTCCATGCGCGGCGACGACAGGGTGTAGGTCAGGATCGGCAGGCCGGCCAGGTCGACCTTCTGGATCACCGGGTCGCGCAGGTCCGGCGGCAAGTCGGAGCGCACGCGCGCGACCGCGTCGCGCACGTCGTCCACCGCCTCCTGCGTGGGCTTTTCCAGGCGGAACTCGACCATCATCACCGCCGAGCCGTCGCGCAGCGTGGTGTAGATGTGCTTCAGGCCCTGCACCGAGGCCAGCGAGTTCTCGATCTTGCGCGCGACCTCGGTCTCC
>CALBTN010000310.1 GCA_937967345.1 uncultured Rubrivivax sp.
GCGACGCCCGGGTTGCGGCAGTGGGCGGCGCACGGCAGTGAACACGGCGCGGCCTGCTTCGACGGCTGTCGCGCGCCCGCATCGCCCTCGGGCTGGCCGCCACATCAGGCCGCTCCGTCAGCCCCAGACCGCGCGCGCACGCGCGCTGATGTCCATCGTCGCTGCGATCGCCGCGGCGGGATGGGGCGGCGCCGGCAGCGCGGCCGCAGGCGGCGCCCCGGCACAGACCGGCTCCAAACAGGCCTGCACCCCGGGTGTGACGAAACGCGATAGCCCGCCCCACACGTGCCGGTCGCCCAGCGCGGCCTGCTGCGTGACGTAAAAGCGCTGCGGCACCAGCAGTTGCAGCTGGTGCTGCGCACGCGTCATCGCCACGTAGAGCAGCCGGCGCTCTTCTTCCAGTTCGGCGGCGCTGCTCGCCGACATGTCCGACGGGATGCAGCCGTCGACCACGTTGAGCACGTACACCGCCGACCATTCCTGCCCCTTGGCCGAATGGATCGTCGACAGGATCAGGTAGTCGTCATCGAGCGCCGGCGGCACGACCTCGCTGGTGGCTTCGGGCGGGTCCAGCGTCAGCTCGGCGAGGAAGACCTCGCGCGAGGCGAAGCCGGCGGCCAGGCGCTGCAGCTGCTCCAGGTCGGCGCGGCGCGTGGCCGCGTCCTCGTGCAGCCGCTGCAACTGCGGCAGGTACCACTGCAGCGCGGGCTGCAGCAGCGCCGGCCACGGTGTGGCCTGCATCGCGTTCAGGCCATCCAGCAGCCCGGCCCAGGAGGCAGCGGCGCCGGCCGGCGGCTTGTAGCTGCGGCGCGCGGCCTCGGGGTTGTCGGCGCTTGCCATCGCATCGAGCAGGCGCCGCGCGCTGGCCGGCCCCATGCCTTGCACCAACTGCGCGACGCGAAAGCCCGCCAGCCGATGGCGCGGGTTTTGCTGCCAGCGCAGCAGCGATAGCAGGTCCTTGACGTGCGCGGCTTCCAGGAACTTCAGCCCGCCGTACTTGGTGTACGGAATGCCCCGCCGCAGCAGTTCGAGCTCGAGCGCCGCACTGTGGTGGCTGGTGCGAAACAGCACCGCCTGGCGCTGCAGCGGCACGCCGCCCTCGCGCTGCGCCAGCACCTGGCCGGCGACCCACTGCGCCTGCGCCATCTCGTCGGGCAGGCTCGCCAGTTGCGGCTTGGGCCCTTGATCGCGGTCGCTCCACAGCGTCTTGGCAAAGCGTTCGGGCGCCTCGGCGATGACGGCGTTGCAGGCCTGCAGGATCGGCTGGGTCGAGCGGTAGTTGCGCTGCAGCGTCAGCACGCCCGCGGCCGGTTGAAACTGCGCCGGGAAGTCGAGCATGTTGCGCGCCTCGGCGGCGCGGAACGAATAGATCGACTGCGCGTCGTCGCCCACCACCGTCAGGCCGCGGCCGTCGGGCTTGAGCGCGTGCAGGATCTGCGCCTGCAGCCGGTTGGTGTCCTGGTATTCGTCGACCAGCACGTGCTGGAAGCGCGTACCCAGCTCGCGCGCCAGCGCCGCGTCGTCGAGCATCAGCCGCAGGTACAGCAGCAGGTCGTCGTAGTCGAGCACGCACTGGCGCTGCTTCTCGGCGGCGTACGCGCCGAACAGCTGCTTCAGCTGCGCCTGCCACGTCGCGCACCAGGGGAAGTGCTGCTGCAGCGTGTCAGCCAGCGGGCCCTGCGAGTTGATCACGCGCGAATGGATCGCGATGCAGGTGCGTTGCAGCGGAAAGCGCTGCCGCGTCTGCGCGAAACCCAGCTCCTGGCGCAGCCAGCCCATCAGGTCTTCGCTGTCGCCGCGGTCGGCGATGGTGAAGGCCGGATTCAGGCCGATGCGCGCGGCCTGCTCACGCAGCAGCCGCGCCGCCACGCTGTGGAAGGTGCCGGACCAGGGCAGTTGTGGCCCCGGCTGCGTGCTGCGCAGCCCCAGCGCCTGCTGCAGCAGCGTGCCCACGCGCCGCTGCAGCGACGCCGCGGCGCGGCGCGAGAAGCTCAGCAGCATGATGCGCTGCGGGTCGGCGCCGTCGAGCACCAGGCGCGCGACGCGCGCCGCCAGCGTCGTGGTCTTGCCCGAGCCGGCGCCGGCGACGATCAGCAGCGGTGGCGCGCCATCGTCGCGGCCGTGCAGCACAGCCGCGCGCTGCTCGTCGTTCAACGCGCTGAACGGGTCGGTGGGCGGGGTTCTGGCAGGCATGCGCGCAGTCTAGAGGCTGGATGCGCATACAGCCGCGTTCTTGCAGATGCGCCGATCGCACCCACATGCAGCAGGTTGACACTCTTGCCTCACGCGCATGGCCTTGGTTCTGACGGTGCTGTTGCTGGTGCACGCCTACATCGGCTGGCGGCTGATTCCGGCGCTGGGCTTCGCGCCGGCGCTGCAGTGGCTGCTGGCGGCGCTGCTGCTGGCGTCGTTCGTGCTGATGCCGCTGTCGCTGGCGGCGCGGCGCATCCGGCGCCAGCCGCTGTCGGACCGCGTCGCCTGGTCGGGCGTGGTGACGATGGGACTGTTCTCGTCGCTGTTCGTGCTGACGCTGCTGCGCGACCTGCTGGCGCTGCCGCTGGCGGTCGTGGCGCTGTGGCTGCCCGCGCCGGGCTGGCTCGCCCCGGCTTCGGCGCTGGCGGTGCCGGTGGCGGCTGCGGTGGTCACGCTGTGGGGCTACGTGAACGCGCGCCGCACCGCGCGCGTGGTGCGCGTCGATGTGCCCATTGCCGGCCTGGCGCCAGAGCTGCACGGCTTTTCGATCGCGCAGATCAGCGACGTGCATGTCGGGCCGACGATCAAGCGCGGCTACGTCGAGGCGATCGTGGCGCGCACCAACGCGCTGCAGGCCGACATGGTCGCGGTCACCGGCGACCTGGTCGACGGCCCGGTGCAGCACCTGGCCTGGCACGTGGCGCCGCTGGCCGGGCTGCGCTCGCGCCACGGCACCTTCTTCGTCACCGGCAACCACGAGTACTACAGCGGCGCCCAGGCCTGGGTGGACGAGCTGCGCCGGCTGGGCCTGCAGGTGCTGATGAACGAACACGTGCTGCTGCGGCACGGCGGCGCGTCGCTGGCGCTGGCCGGGGTGGCCGACTTCGGCGCGCACAACTTCGAGGCGGCGCACCGCAGCGACCCGCAGGCGGCGATCGCCGGCGCGCCGGCCGATGCGCGGGTGCGGGTGCTGCTTGCGCACCAGCCGCGCAGCGCGATCGCGGCGGCCCGCTCGGGCTTCGACCTGCAGCTGTCGGGCCACACCCATGGCGGACAGTTCCTGCCGTGGCGGTGGTTCGTGCGCTTGCAGCAGCCGTTCACCGCCGGCTTGCACCGCTGGCAGGGCATGTGGGTCTACACCAGCCGCGGCACCGGCTACTGGGGCCCGCCGAAGCGGCTGGGCGCACCGTCGGAGATCACCCACCTGCGGCTGGTGCCGGCGTAGACCACACGTCCAAAGGCACGAAAAAAAGCCCGCCTGCGGCTGCAGGGCGGGCTTCGCGGGAGGGCGGCGGGTCGCCGCCTGGGTTACTCGAGCCGCACTTCGACGCGGCGCGCCTCGGCGCTGGGGCCGCTGCCGGTCAGCGCTTCAGGCTTCTTCAGTTCGATCTTGTCGTCGGGCACGCCGGCCGCCTTCAGCGTCTCGGCCACCTTCAGCGCGCGCTGCTTGGCCAGCTCGGCGTTCATCGCCGGGTCGCCGGTGGCGTCGTGGTAGCCGCTGATCACGGCCTTCTTGCCTTCCTTGACGCCCTCGATCACGTCTTTCAGCGCGTCGGCCGCGCCGCCGGCCAGATCGCTCTTGCCGCTGTCGAAGTAGAACTTGACCAGGCCGGGTTCGATGCTGATCTTCGCCACCTCGACGATCACCGGCACTGCCACCACCGCCACCGCCGGCGCGGCATGCGCCGGCGTGGTGTTGGACACCACCGGCAGCAGCGGCACGATCAGCAGCGCGACGATGTTGATGATCTTGATCAGCGGGTTGACGGCCGGGCCGGCGGTGTCCTTGTACGGGTCGCCCACGGTGTCGCCGGTGACGGCGGCCTTGTGCGTCTCGCTGCCCTTGCCGCCGTGGTGGCCGTCTTCGATGTACTTCTTGGCGTTGTCCCAGGCGCCGCCGCCGGTGCACATGCTGATGGCGACGAACAGGCCCGTGACGA
This sequence comes from uncultured Rubrivivax sp., assembly GCA_937967345.1. Lineage (GTDB taxonomy): Bacteria > Pseudomonadota > Gammaproteobacteria > Burkholderiales > Burkholderiaceae_C > Rubrivivax. The sequence goes on from CALBTN010000310.1 coordinate 4,134, forward strand.
TCGTGCCCATCAGCAACCCGCCGAGCGCCGCCGGGCCGAGCAGCAGGCCGACCAGGATCGGCACCACCACCGGCAGCAGCGACGGGATCATCATTTCCTTGATCGCCGCCTTGGTCAGCATGTCGACCGCGGTGCCGTACTCGGGCTTGGCCTTGCCTTCCATGATGCCCTTGATGTCACGGAACTGGCGGCGCACTTCGACCACCACCGAACCGGCGGCGCGGCCCACGGCTTCCATCGCCATGGCGCCGAACAGGTAGGGGATCAGGCCGCCGATGAACAGGCCGA
>CALBTN010000311.1 GCA_937967345.1 uncultured Rubrivivax sp.
GCCATCATCAGCATCGACGGGATCGCGATCACCGGGTAGCTCAGCAGCGTCATGCGGCCGAGTTCGGCGTTGAAGGCTTCGCTGCCGGCCGGGCTGGTGACGACCCAGCGCGCCAGCAGGTAGTTCATCACCGCCGAGAACAAGAAGGTGCCGGCCAGCATCACCGTGGCGTTCAGCAGCTTGGCCTCGAACGCGGTCTCGGTGCCGCGCTCGCGCAGCGCTTGCTGCACGCGCTCGACATCGAACAGCGCGCGGTTGAACACCAGCACTCGCACCAGCGGGTAGCGCGTGCGCGCCGAGATCAGCACCGCCAGGCCGATCGCGCCCGGCACGGCCGCTTCCTTTACCGCCAGCCACTTCGGGTCCAGCGCCAGCAGCCCGATGCCGCCGGTCAGCAGCGTGCTGACCACGCCGATCGCGGCCATCAGGTTCAGCTTGCGCTGGCGGATCAGCTCGCGCGCGCCCCAGCCCAGCGGGAACGCAAGCGCCAGCAGCAGCGCGCCGGCCGGGCCGAGCCGGCTGGCGCTGCTGAGCTGCATCAGCACCAGCGCCGGTACGACGATGGTGATCAGCAGCTCCAGCCAGGGGCTGGGCTTGGCGGCGGACCCTTGCGGTGTGGCCAAGCGGTCTTCTGTGCGAAGTACGGCTGCGCTTTGAATCGGGCGGCCGCGGCCGATCAGTCGATCAGCCGCACCTCGACCCGGCGTGCTTCGTCCGCCGGGCCGCCGAGCGCGGTCTGCTCGGGCTTGCGCAGCAGCACCAGCGTGCCGTCGGCGCCTTGCGCGACCAGCGCCAGGCGCACCGCGACCGCGCGCCGCTTGGCCAGATCGGCGTTGTGCGCCGCATCACCGCTGGGGTCGTGGAAGCCGGCGATCACCAGCTTCTTGCCCGGCGCGTCGGCCAGCGCCTTGACCGCCAGCGCCAGCTGGGCCGGCGCGTCGGGCTGCAGCGTGGCCTGATCCAGATCGAACAGCACGCGCACCACCAAGATGCCCGACAGCGGCAGATCGATCATCTCGTCGGCGGCACCCGCCGCGGCGGTGGCGGCCACCGCCGGCAGCGCCGGTGCCTTCTTCGCGTTCAGGCTGCGGATCGCCAAGCCGCCGAGCAGCCCGAACAGCAGCAGCGTGATGATGCCCAGCACCACCCACAGCGCCACCTTGGCGCCATCGTCTTCGTCGTCCATGAAGTCTTGTCCGGGCCCGCAGGCCCGCCCCTGTCGGTTTAAGTCGATCCGGGATTTTGCCAGCCGAGCGCCTTGCCCAGACTTACACCCCGCGCCGCCAGCGGCCGGGCCAGCGGCAGCCAGCGTGATGGCGCGGCCGGATCGGCGACCTCGGCTTCGGCATCGACCACGATCAGCGCGTCGGCTTCGGCGTCGTCCAGCGGCTGCGCATCGCGCAGCTGCGCTTCGAGCACCGCCAGATCGGCGTCCGACGCATCGTCGCCGCGCGCGTTGCGCCGCCGCACGCGCTGGCGCAGCGTCTCGGCGCTGGCCTCGAAATGCAGCAGCGCGAAGTTCGCGCCCAGACGGGTGGCCAGCTCGCGCGCCTGCCGCCGCGCCGCCGCGGCGAGAAAGGTGGCGTCCAGGATCACCACGTAGCCGCTGCGCAGCGCGAGCTCGGCGTGGCCGAACAAGCGCTGCATCGTGGCGCGGTTGGCGTCGTCGGCGTACAGCCGCGCCTGCAGCGCCGCATCGCCGCGCTGCAGCGCACCCAGGCCGAACAGCCGCTTGCGCTCGACGTCGGCGCGAAAGCGCACGGCGCCGCTGGCTTCGAGCAGGCCCTGGCTCGCTGCGGTCTTGCCGCTGCCGGAGTAGCCGTGCGTCAGCAGCAGCACCGGTGCCGCGGCCCGGCTGCATTGCTGTGCCAGGTCGAGGTAGCGGCGCAGTTGCGAGCGCGCGGCGTCGGCGTCAGCCCCGCCGCCGCGCAGTTGCTGCAGCCGCAGCGCCGCCACCTTGGCACGCACCAGCGCGCGATGCACCTGGTAGTAGCGCAGCACGCGCAGCGCGCCGACATCGCCGCTGCGCTCGAGCCAACCGTTGACGAAGCGGTGCGCCAACCCGTGCAGCCGGTGCGCATGCAGGTCCATCGCCATGAACGCGGCGTCGCTGGCGACGTCGGTCCAGCGCAGCTCGGCGCTGAACTCCAGGCAGTCGAACAGCACCGGCCGGCCCTCGAGCTGGGTGACGTTGCCCAGGTGCAGGTCGCCGTGGCATTCGCGCACGAAGCCGTCGGCGTGACGCTGGTGCATCGCGTCGTGCAGCGCGGCGAAGGCCGCCGCCTCCCAGTCGCGCAAGCACTGCAGCGCATCGTGATCGTGTGCATCGCGGCACAGCTGGCCGAGCACGCGCAGGTTGTCGCTCATCGGCGCGCGCACGTGCTGTGGCGTTCCGTAAGCGCAGTGAGCGCTCGCAACGTCGGCTGCGGCGTGCAGTGCGCACAGCGGCTCGACCAGCGCGTCGACCTGCGGCGCAGCCAGCGCGCCGCGCGCGGCCAGCCGATCCCACAGCCCGGCCTGGTCGAACGCGCGCATCTGCAGCACCCAGTCGAACGCTGCGCCGTCGCCGCCGATGCACGGCGCGTCGGCCGTGCCGGTCAGCGGCAGCACCTGCAGGTACAGCTGCGGCGCGGTGCGGCGGTTCAGCCGCAGCTCCTCTTCGCAATAGAAGCGCCGCTGCGCCAGCGCGCGGAAGTCGGCAAAGCCCAGGTCCAGCGCCTTCTTGATCTTCCACGCGTGCTCGGCACCGATCAGCACGAAGGAGATGTGCGTTTCCACCAACTGCGCGCCCAGCCGCTCGCGCAGCGCCGCGACGGCGCGGCTCTGCGAGTGCAACGCGTCGGCCTCAGCCACCCCAGCGC